>JBKCTR010000352.1:0-3976 GCA_046318755.1 Planctomycetaceae bacterium | reverse complement strand
AAAGCAAATCAGCCGGGCAGTGCGGAGGAAACGCACGCCCGGCTGATCAAATCTCAGTAAAACGAGCAGTAGTCAACTACGCCCGACACTCACAGCGCGAATGTACTCGCGATTGAGACGGGCAATATTCTCGACCGAAATGCCCACGGGGCAGGCGGCCTCGCACTCGTTGGTGTTGGTGCAGCCGCCAAATCCCTCGGCATCCATCTGGGCCACCATCGACTGCACCCGCTGAACCCGCTCGGGCTGGCCTTGGGGCAGCAATGCCATTTGAGAGACCTTGGCAGAGACAAACAGCATGGCCGAAGCGTTCTTGCAAGCTGCCACACACGCACCGCAGCCGATGCACGTGGCGGCTTCAAACGCCTTGTCGGCATTTTCCTTCGGGATGAGAATGGCATTCCCATCAGGGGCATTCCCGGTGTTGACCGTAATGTAGCCCCCCTTGGAGATGATGCGGACGAAGGCCGATCGGTCGACAACCAGATCCCGCAACACCGGAAACGCCTTGGCCCGCCACGGTTCGATGACGATGGTGTCGCCATTGCGAAAGTGCCGCATGTGCAACTGACACGTGGTGGTGGTCCTCTCGGGACCATGTGCCTGCCCGTTGATCATCAGGCTGCACATGCCGCAAATTCCTTCGCGGCAGTCATGATCGAACGCGACCGGCTCCTCGTTCTGCTGAATCAACTGCTCATTCAGCACATCCAGCATCTCGAGGAACGATTGGTCGGGAGAAATGCCATGCACCTTGTAGACCCGAAATTCTCCCGGCGACGAGGCATCCGCCTGCCGCCAAATCTTCAGGGTCAGACTCATCGAGCCGTCGCTCATCACTTGTAACTCCTCTGGACCGGCTGCACATCTTGGAATGTCAGCGGTTCCGCGTGCCGGACGGGATCCTGGTTCTCGCCCGCGAACTGCCATGCCGCCACATGGCTGAAGTTCGCGTCATCACGCAGCGTGTCGTTGTCCTTCGTCTGATATTCCTCGCGGAAGTGCCCCCCGCAAGATTCACGACGCGTGAGGGCGTCCATCGCCAGCAACTCGCCGAATTCGAGAAAGTCAGCGACCCGTCCCGCCTGCTCCAGATTTTGGTTCAGAGCATTGCCCGAGCCGGGAACCTTCACGTTCTGCCAGAACTCCTCACGCAGACCGCGAATCTTCTGGATGACCTGCTGCAGACCCTTCTCGCTCCGGGACATGCCGCAATAATCCCACATCAGCTTCCCCAACTCGCGGTGGAAACTGTCGGCCGACCGCCGACCGTTGATGTTCAACAACTTGTAGATGCGAGCCCGCGTCTCGGAGACGCACCGCTCGAATTCCGGATGGTCAGTACTGACCGGGGGCAACTTGCGGCTGGCGATATGGTCCCCCACGGTGTAGGGAGCCACGAAGTAGCCATCAGCCAAGCCCTGCATCAGAGCACTGGCACCCAGTCGGTTGGAACCATGATCACTGAAATTCGCTTCACCCAGAACGAACAACCCGGGGATTGTACTCTGCAGGTGATAATCGACCCACAAACCTCCCATCGTGTAGTGCACGGCGGGATAAATTCTCATGGGCGACTGGTAGGGATTCTCATCGGTGATCTTCTGGTACATGTCAAACAGGTTGCCGTACCGGGCACGAATCGCCGCTTCCCCATCCCGACGGATGGCGTCGGTGAAATCGAGGTAGACAGCCTGACCACCTGAACCAACCCCGTAGCCCAAATCGCACCGCTCTTTGGCCGCCCGGGAGGCCACATCGCGGGGAGCCATGTTGCCATAGGTCGGGTAACGGCGTTCGAGATAGTAATCCCGATCGGCGTCCGGAATCTGATCGGGCGACCGCTGATCCCCCATCTTCGCAGGGACCCAGACGCGCCCGTCATTCCGCAAGCTCTCGCTCATCAGTGTGAGCTTCGACTGGTAGTCGCCATGCACGGGAATGCAGGTGGGATGAATCTGGGTGTAGCACGGATTGGCGAAGTACGCCCCCCGCTTGTAGGCCCGCCAGTTGGCGGTGACGTTGCACCCCTTGGCATTGGTCGACAGGTAATAGACCGTGCCGTAACCCCCCGTGCACAACAGCACGGCATGACCGGAGTAGGTCTCCAATTGGCCGGTGACGAGGTTGCGCACCACGATGCCGCGTGCGACCCCATCGACCACCACCACATCCAGCATCTCGCGTCGGGCGAACACCTTCAGCCGGCCCACGTGCTGTTGCCGCATCAAAGCACTGTAGGCCCCCAGCAGCAATTGCTGTCCGGTCTGGCCACGGGCGTAAAAGGTACGGGAGACCAAGGCACCGCCGAAGGTTCGATTCGACAGCAAACCTCCGTATTCCCGAGCGAATGGCACCCCTTGAGCCACACACTGGTCAATGATGTTGACACTCAACTCGGCCAGACGGTGAACGTTACTCTCGCGGCTGCGAAAGTCTCCCCCCTTGATCGTGTCGGCGAACAGGCGGAACACGCTGTCGCCGTCATTCTGATAATTCTTGGCGGCGTTGATTCCCCCCTGGGCCGCAATACTGTGCGCTCGCCGGGGCGTGTCCTGGAAGCAGAACGCTTTGACGTTGTAGCCCAGTTCGGCCAACGACGCGGCTGCGCTGGCGCCCGCCAGACCGGTTCCCACCACCAGGATCTCATATTTCCGCTTGTTGGTCGGACTGACCAACTTCATCTCGTTTTTCCGCTTCTCCCAACGCTCCGCAATGGGTCCCGTGGGGCAGCGTCCATCCAACACCGACGATGCAGTCGTCGCCATGCTTCTTTCACCTTCCCTAGGAATGAAAGGCCCAGGCCCAGATCGGGAAGCTGCCAAAGCCCACAGCCACAATCAGTCCGAAAGCCTTGCTGAACGTCCGAAACAGACCGTTGTACTTCGGGTGATTGACCCCCAACGTCTGCAACGCGCTCTGCAGCCCATGCGAAACGTGGTAGCCCAAGGCGCAGCTCCCAATGATGTACACGATCGTCGTCAGGGGATCCCGCAGCAGAACTCGAGCCCGTTCAAACGGCTCCAGGTCCGATGCAGCCGGATTCCGAATGCCAAACCGAAAATCACTGAGGTGAAGCAACAGGAAGAGCAGCACGACAATGCCGGTTCCATACATCACCGACGAAGCTGGCTTGAGAAATGCCGACGGAGGCTGCTTCGACTGCCGCATCTCGTAGCCCACAGGGCGGGCGGCACTGTTCTCTTGATTGGTCCGCAACGCGTTCGCCAGATGCAACACGAACATTCCCAGCAACCCAACCTCGGCGATGGGCAACAGGATTTTCTGGGCATGCAGGGCCTCTGCGTACGCGTTGTATGTTTTTGCATCGACATACAGCAACAGGTTCCCCCCCAGGTGCGCTACGAGGAACCCGCAGAGTGCCAGACCGGTTATCGCCAAGAGCAATTTCTTGCCGATGGACGAACTGAAAGCCTTGATCACCCAGCTCAATCGAGACTCCTTGCGAAGCGGACGGATGAAACTGCGTCGGATTATAGGGACGCCTGCGCCACGTTCAATGCCAGCGTGCCTCCGTTGGAACCCACGGAAATGAGTGAAAAACGCCAGTTTTTGGCACTTCGACCCCGGTCCATCCCATCTCCGTCCATTCCAAGGGTTGGGAAAAATGCAGTGCCAACCCCTAAGGCAGGTCACCGGCGACGTTTTCCCCCCCGCGCCCCGCCATCCCCTCCCTTTCGTCGACGGTGCTTGGGGGTAATCGGTTTGCGCCGCCTTCCCCGGGGCGCCTTCCCCTCGTCCTTCCCTTCCCCCACAGCCGCTCTGCGCCCCGCCCGATCCCCTCCCCCTCGCGACTGGTCTCCCCTTCGTTGACCTCGCCCTGGGATGTCTCGTTCCGGGGTGTCTCTTCCCGCGGCACCACGTTGGGGGCGGTCGCCTGAAGTCGTCCGCCTCCCCCCTCCCCGCTCGGCGGTCGTTTCTCTTTCACCACCCGCTGCCGGGGCCAACTCCAAGG
>JBKCTR010000351.1:0-3508 GCA_046318755.1 Planctomycetaceae bacterium | reverse complement strand
CGAGAATCGTTCGAGGCGATAGACCGCCCCCACGAACGATGCGGGATGGTAAATCAAGGACCCCGTGGCATAGCTGACGATCCCGCCCGGCTGATTCGTCGCCAGACTCACCTCCACCTCGGCACCTTCCCCCAGTGCCCGGGCCTTCGCGAAAACCTGTTCGATGTTCATGAGTTGCGTTCCAGTACTCAGACGCAGAATTGAAGGTGCGGGTCACGCGCCCGATCATTTCGAGCCACGTCCCACATTCTGCTTCTCGCAACAACCACAACATGTCGGACAGGAATTTCTGTTGGATCGAAGAATTTTCGCGCAACAGGAGCAGCGCGTCCCGGACAGCGACACCCTCCGCTCAGTTCACACCTCAATCACCACCTTGCCAAAGTGCGAACCCGAGGCCAGCCAGGCGTAAGCCGCGGGGGCTTCGTCAAACCGGAAGGTCTTGTCGATCACCGGTCGGATCTGCCGCACTTCCAGGAACTTGTTCATCTCTTCAAAGTCGGTGCGCGAGCCGACGTAGATCCCCGAGATGTTCGCATTCCGCCCGACCAGCGAGAACAGGCTGCTTTGCGGCGGGCCGAACCCGGTCAGCACGCCAATCAGTGCGATGTGCCCGCCGGGGGCCACGCACATCAGCGATTTTCCCAGCGTCCCCGGTCCCCCCACTTCGAGGATGTGGTCGAGCCCCTTCTGACCGCTCAGTTTCCAGACCTCGCGGTCCCAGTCGGGATATTGCTGGTAATTGACGGTGTGCACCGCCCCCAACGACCGGCACCGCTCGAGCTTGCGGTCGCTCTTGCTGATGACCGTGACCGGGCACCCCAACGCCACCGCGAATTGCAGCGCGAAGACCGAGTCGCCCCCCGTCCCCAGCACCAGCACCGACTCGGCCGCGGTCAGCCCCCCTCGGTTCATCAGCGCGTACCACGCCGTCAGACCGGCACACGGCAGGCAGGCCCCCTCGGCATACGAGAGATGCGAGGGGAGCAGCACCACCCCCTCGGCCGACAGGTCGGCGTACTCCGTCAGCATGCCGTCGATGGTGCCCCCCAGGTCCTGCTGGTGGTGCCGCATGTCAAACCGGCCGCAGGTCCACGACTGGAAGAAGCAACCGGCCACGCGGTCGCCCACTTTCACCCGGGTGACTCCCGCACCGACGGCCACCACGTCTCCCGCCCCGTCCGAGAGGGGGATCCGCCCGGCCACTTCGCGACCGGCGAGCTTGTTGAGGTTGATGTGATCGCGGTAGTTCAGCGACGCCCCCCGCACCCGCACCACAACCCGCCCGGGCCCGGGGACCGGCACGGGACGCTGCCCCTGTTCGAGCCGATACGCCTGCTCGGAAGGAACCAACTGCCAGCAGCGCATCAGATCGGCCATGAAAAACACCCCGAGAGAAGGACCAGCGAACGCATCGCGAAACAGACCGGCATGAGGGCACCCGTCGGATGACCGCCAGCCCGCCCCGGCATGGTCGACGATGGCGGGGGGGACTGCAACTGCACGGCCCGGCGGATTGATCCCCGGACCTCATCAGCCCCCCAGCCCGCCTCGCCGGATCCCGTTGCGCCGACCCTGCTCCGCACCGCCAATTGCCGACCTCGGGCGACCGCCGCCGAGACAGTCCCCGAAAGACCGCATTTCGCAAGACCCTCATCGGGAGCACGGCATGTTGGCCGTTTGGGTCTGCGGCCGGCACCGCGCGGCGGGATGGACCCGATTCCCGCACCCCCGCACCGCTTCCCGGAAGACCAGGTTCGTCTGCTGCCCGTTGCGTCTGCTGGCAGTCTCTCGTGCTGGCAGTCTCTCGTGCTAGCGGCCTCCGACCGACTCACTACGGCGAGGGGGTGGTTTCCTGCTGTGCGGCGGGTGGCGGCCCTGGCGAGGCATCTGCGTGGGGACTGACCGCCGCACGAAGGATGGCTTCATCAATGTATTTCGCCAACCGGGTATAGGCCAACGCGTTGGGGTGCCGGTCCATGGGAATCCGGTACTGTTCGCCCTGGTCGATGAGTTCCGGTGCGAAGTCTCCCACCGCATGCACTGTCAGGCCCTGCCGTTCCAGGGCCTGACGCAAGGCGACGGTCTGGGGTTCAGCCCACGACCAGTACACCACATGAAACTGGCACCCGGGGAATTGCCGCGCCACTTCGGCGGCCGACTTGGCCACAATCGATGCCGTCAGGTCGACGTCGGACTGGGTGAGCAGGTGCGGAACGATCAACTGATGGAGAATCCGCGACTTCAGCAGGGCCGTGAGCATCCTTTTGGACGAGCGGTGGTCGTCTTGGTGCCCCAACCGTTGAATCTTCCCCTCCCGCCAGCCATACCGGGGAGCATGGGGTTGATAGGGGATCCAGCCCACCACCCGGCGCACATGGTCGGGAATCATCTGAAAGATGACCACACGGGGGGGCTGCCGACAGATCTCGCCAATTCGTCCCGACTCGAGGTTGGCGAGCATGTGGTGCGGGCCGTAGCCGTGGTACCCGAAGTTCAACACGCGCAGATCGGGGCGCAACTGGGCCACCTGGGAGGGGAGCGATTCGTCGTCGGCCACCCCCTCTCCATAGGTGACCGAGCAGCCGCAAAAGACGACCGTCTCGAATTCGGGGTCACCCGGCGGCACCACCACCCGCAGGGAGTTTTCATCGATGGTGTAGAGGGTATCGATGATCGACCGGCCCGCGACCTGAGCCTGATGCCGGATTTGACTGTTCGGACGGGGAACGACCCCCAGCAGCTCGTTGGGAAGGGAGTAGGAGACACCAGCGGGGGTCTGACAGACATATTGGGCGCTGCGCGATCGCGTACTCATCAGCACCGCCTCGGCCACGGCCAGTGTCAACAGGACGGTGGCGGCATTGATCCCCCACCGCGAGCGGGATCGGAAGACGAAACCGGACCAGAGACACCACGCTGCCAGCAGTCCGAAGATCAAGGGAAACGGAGACGGCAGCTTGAACAGCATCTGGAAGCAGAGCGCCAGCACCGCGAGCAGTGGCCCCAAAACCGCCGCCGCCCGCCGACCTGTCGACCAACTCCGCACACCCATCTCACCGCTCCTGTGTGACCCGCCGAAAGACGTTCCCCGAAGTACTCGCGCCCGGCTTCCCGCGACCAGCGCGCTGGAAGCCACCACTCGCCCAGTTCACGATGTTCACGAGACACACTGGTCCGGGCAACAGCCGACGCGGTCCCTTTCGGCAAACGAGCGAGGCCGATTCGGCATCGGGACCGGATGTATCGATGACGCCGAACTGGACGCACCACTGGGAGAGGCGAGTGCACCCGGCAAGCGATTGGAGGGGGCGATTGGAGGGGGCGAATCGTTGTGAAAGCCCCGGCGGGCATTTCAGCAAGTGGTTTGAAACGAATGGGTGATGGCGATTCGGCTGTTGCGCTGACGGTCGGTGGCAATCCGGTGCTCGACCAGGGATGGCTCCCAGATGTCCCGCGCCAATCTGCTCGGACCCTGTCTGCCGCTCTGGGCGTGACAGCCGTGGAG
>JBKCTR010000350.1:0-2467 GCA_046318755.1 Planctomycetaceae bacterium | reverse complement strand
TTCGAATCCCGTCACCCCGGGGGGCTGAATGGCCAGCGTGAGTTTGGCCAGGGCCAGATCGTCGTAGGCCGAAATCGCCACCGGCACCCGCACCGGTTTCGAAAGGGTCAGGTCGACCCCGGGGCGGCCCACCAGAATCTGCGGCGGCTTGTCGGGAATCGCCACGTATGCCGCCTCGTCCATCGGCTGGCTGGAATGCCCCAGCGAGTTCTGCAACTCGACCTTGTACTTCCCGGTGCCCACCAGGGGGAACCGGCCTCCCCAGACGTTGGACCCGAGTTGCGACAGCGGCAGCCGTTCCGCAATCGTCAGCTCTTCGACAATCCGGAATTCCCCGGGCAGCGTCCCCGTGCGGTGCCAGATCGCCTGACCGCCAAACAAAGAGAAGGCCATGCCTTTCAGAGACTTGCCAGTCAGCCCCACGAGGTCGACGGGAATCTCCAGCCGCGTCCACACGCCGGCGGGGGGGATCTCTCCCAGTCGGCGCCGGCTGGGGGTGTCGGGCTGACCGAACGCGATCTTGTCGGCCCCCCAGTACGCCCGGTGTTCCCAGTTTTGTCCGTCATGCCATTCCAGCATGATCGTCTCGGGGACCAGCTCGGGGACGATGTACACATGGGCGAAGAGGTTCTCGCCGCTCCGCACCACGTGCGGCTTGGGAGCGTTGTGGAACAAGTGGCGGTGCAGCCCGGGTTGCGCCGCGTCGGTGTGGGCGTTCCGCAGCAGCAGTTTGAGGTTCCATTCCCAGGCTCCCTCGGCGTGCGCCCCCTCGGGAATCGCCTCGGCGAACCAGACCCGCTCGATCCGCTCGGTCACCGCCTCGCGGTGTTGGGTGGTCTTCAGCAGTTGAAGCTCACCCCGCGCCACCTCGCCGGCCGTCACGACCTGCACTTCGATCTGGCTCTCCTCGGGTCCGGTGACTGCCAACTGTCCCGCTGGATTCTCGCGTGGCTCGGGCAGGTCCAGATACTTGGGCAGGTGCAGCAGTGCCCGGGCGTCGAGAATCTGCGGCCGGTCGACCATGGTCACCGTGTGGGCCCGGCTCCAGGTTCCCCCGCCATGGATGCGGTATTGGAACGAATCTTCGAAACCCGAAAGGGTGAAGTGCCACGACGCGGGATTGTCGGTCGAGCGTTCGAGATCGTACCAGAGCGCGGGGCCGCCCGAGGTGGGGATAATCTCGACCTGCAGACGGTCGGGTTCCCCCTGGGTCACCTCGGCCCTCAGATCGAGGGGGTCTCCCCGCAGCACGGCCAGGTCTCCCGGGACGACGTCGTACCGCACGCCCGAGGCGGGGGGAATGTCGGCCAGGGGCTGGAAGATGCGGGCGAGCGTGGTTGGCAGGCGGTCTTGGAACATCAGCCACGCCCCGCCGAACGCTGCGACCGCCATCAGCGCCGCCAGGGCCGAGCGCCAGAGACTGCGCCGGTCGACAACCATCCGCGGTTGAAACGGGGCCACCCGCGACAAGGTCTCGGACACCAGTCGACGATGAAAGGTGGGAGACATCGGTGCCGCCGCCCCGGGCTGGTCGAGATCGACCACGCTGACGAGGCGGTTGTGAATACCGGGCAGATGCGTCTCGATCAGACGCGCCACTCCCGAATTGCTCAGTCGGCGGAACAACGGCCGCAGCACCCCGGCATACGCCGCCAGCAGGCTGGGCACAATCACCAGTGACAACCCCGCGAGACGCCACAGTGTTCCCAGCGGCACGGCCAGGTCAAGCAGTGAGACCGCCACCAAAAAACCGACCCCCATGGCCAGGGTCAGTCCCAGTCCCGTCGCGACCCAACTGGTCCGCAGCAACTGCCGCACCTGGCCAATCAGCCGACGGATGGGGGAGAGATCGGGAGCCGCGAGGTCGGTTGTCGCACGGTCGGCAGTTCGGGGGGAACCACCCTCGAGATGATCGAATCGCGAAACCGGATTCGTGGACATCGGATTCACCGTGCGAAGAACAGGGGGGGAATGAAAAATCTGGTGCTGCTGATGGTACCGTGAGACCGGGGGGGACGTGAGGGAAACCCGACTCCCAACCCCCGACAACGGGCTATTGAGTTTGCGGGTCGGGAGGAAGTTGACTGCCCGTCATGGCCCCCACCCAGCGGGCCGGGTTCAGCCCTCCCAGCCGGTCCCGCAGCGTGGTCTGTGAGGCGTCGTCCCCGCCGCCCCCCAAAGTGGCCAGCCAAAACTCGAGCCCCATCACTGCCAGCATCAGCAGAATGAGGGGGCGCCAAATCTCGCGTGAGTCCCCCCCCACCGAGCCGTATTGCTGCTGTGCCTCGGCGGTGGCGTCGACAAACTCAACCGCCGTTCCAGGAAACAGGTCGCGCACCGCCTGCTCTTCAATGCGGGTGAAGTCCGATTCCTCGGGTGCCAGGTTGACGGCGAAGCGCGCGGTCCCCTGCTTCTGTTCATCTCCGGTTCCCCCCCGGATCTCGGCCTCGTAGAACCCCTTCAGTCC
>JBKCTR010000349.1:0-5173 GCA_046318755.1 Planctomycetaceae bacterium | reverse complement strand
GGCGTACTCACCCCAATGGAGTTCTGGCCGAATTGGGCGTTGGCCGCCAAAACTGCTGCCGGGAGGTTCGCGAACGAGGCAAGAGCGTCGAATCGTGGGGCTTGGTGCTTCCCCCAGGCATCTTGAGAAGCTGTCAAAACGCCCCATACGATCCCTCCTGCGTGTCGAAAAGCCCACTCACTCTGGTCAAGACGCCTCGCGCTGCTGCTCGAGTTCTTCCCAGCGAGTGTAGGCCTGTTGCAATTCCAGCTCGAGGTCCTTCAGTCGCTGGCTCGCCTCGGTCAGCGTTTGAGGAGGTTGTTGATAGAAACTCGGTTGCGCCATTTTCTGGTGCCATTCCGCCTGTTCCGCTTCGAGCAACTCGATCCGCGGTGGCAGCGACTCCAGCTCCTTTTGCTCCTTGAATGTCAACCGCCGACCCCGCTTGATTGTGCTTTCTGGGTCTCGCACGGGGGCTGACGTTTCTTCCCCCGGCTTCCCCGGGCGAGCCTCCACCATCGATGGCCCATCAGAGACCTGCGACTGCCGCAACCAGTCGTCATAACCCCCCGCGAACTCCCGCACCTGCCCCTGGCCATCGAGCACCAGTGTGCTGGTCACCACGTTGTTCAGAAACTCTCGATCGTGGCTGACCACCAGCAGGGTTCCGTCGTAGTCGACCAACAGTTGTTCGAGCAGTTCCAATGTCTCGGCATCGAGATCATTCGTCGGCTCGTCGAGCACCAGCACATTCGCGGGTCGGGTGAAGAGCCGCGCCAGTAGCAGCCGGTTCCGCTCGCCCCCCGACAGAAACCGCACCAGTGTCTGGGCACGCTCGCGCGAGAACAAAAAGTCGCCGAGGTAGCCCACGATATGCCGGCTCTTCCCGTTGACCACGACCGTGTCATTTCCCTCGGCCACATTGTCGGCGGCTGACCGCGACTCGTCCAATTGCGCCCGCAACTGGTCGAAATACGCCACCTGCAGGTTGGTTCCCAGCCGCACGGTTCCCGACTCGGGAGTCAATTCACCCAGCAGCGTTCGGATCAAGGTGGTCTTCCCCGCTCCATTGGGCCCCAGAATCCCCAGCTTGTCTCCCCGGGAGATCGCGACGCTGACCCCCTCCAGCACCCGGCGTTCCCCCAGTGTGACATCGACCTGGTCGAGCGCGGCCACCAGTGTTCCCGAGCGCTGCGCCTCCTGCGCCTGCAGCGAAACATTCCCCAGCTTTTGCCGCCGCTGGGCGCGCTCGCGACGCATCTGCTCGAGGGCCCGCACGCGCCCTTCGTTGCGGGTCCGCCGCGCCTTGATGCCCGTCCGAATCCAGACCTCCTCCTGTGCGAGCTTTTTGTCGAACAGTTCCGCCTGCCGAGCCTCGGCCTCGAGGGCCTGCTCGCGGCGGACCAGGAACGTGCGATAGTCGCAGGTCCAATCGAACAACCGTCCCCGTTCGACCTCGATGATCCGCGTCGCCAGCCGTTGGAGAAACATGCGGTCGTGCGTCACGAACACCAGCGTGACTTCTTCCCGCAGCAGGAAGTCTTCGAGCCAGGCAATCGAGGCCAGATCGAGATGGTTGGTCGGCTCGTCCAGAAGCAGCACCGCCGGTCCCCCCACCAAAGCGCGAGCCAGCAGCACCCGGCGCTTCCGCCCGGCGGACAGTGTGTCGAACCGGGCGTCGGGATCGAGCGACATCCGCGAGAGAATCTGCCGCACCTGGTCTTCGAGACGCCAGCCCTCGTGCGACGCCAATTCCGACTGCAGTCGCTCGAGTTCGACCGCCGATTCTCCTTCGCCACGGCGCTGCCGTTCCTGCACTTCGGCCAGCAGTCGGCCCGCCGCCCCCAGACCCAGGGCCACCTCGGCGAACACGCTGCGTCCCGCTCCCGCAGGAACATCTTGTTCCAGCCGCGCGATGCGGATGCCACTCCCAATCGCCAGCACACCGTCATCCGGAATCAAATCCCCGGCCAACAGCTTCAGCAGCGTGGACTTTCCCGCTCCATTCCGTCCCAGCAAACCAATCCGTTCTCCCGGATCAATCTGAAAGGAAATGCGGTCCAACAGGTTGTCGCCGCCAAACGTGAAGCACAGCTCCCGCACATCAATCAACGCCATCCGTTCCTCCTGAGTGGCTTCGATGATAGAAACACCACCCGCCGCGGACGAGAGACCGGCGGTACGGATCGTCCCCGCGCATCCCACAGACCGACAAATCACTCGGGAATTCCGCGATCGCAAAACCGCGATCGCTCACCAGTACGGCCCACGGCCACTGGCGGAGCCCAGGCCCAGACCACCTCTCCTTGGTTGAACCGCCGCGCGTTCCTGGTCACAATTCCAAGAGGGGTGGTGGACCAGACTCCCTGCGACCGCGAGTCGTCCCACCAGCCGAGTTTGTCATCGCCAGCCCGGCGGTTCTCCGGAGGGAGCCGGAATCTTGGACATGGATCATTCGGTCTATTTCTACACCTACAGCACCATCGCGCAAACTCTCGCTGGAGCGTTTGGCTTCCTGGTCGCGGCGGTGGTGTTCCGCCTGCAGGCGATCAGCAGCCGGGTCGATCTGTTCGCTGAGCAGGTTCTGAAAGGCAGCCCAAGCGAAGCGGCCAAATTGCGGGAGATCCATGTGACGGGGGACTGGAATCGGCTGATCAGCCTGCATGCGGGTGACAATCAGCTCAATCCGTGTCTGTCTCGCGAGCAGAATGAACTGCTGGATCTGCAGTTTCAGCAATTGCGGCATGGGGTGCTGCTGCTGTCGCGTCTCAAGGCGGCCCTGTTTTCCGCGCTCTACATCACCGGTCCTGTGATTCTCTTCGCCATCGCCGCGATGCCCATCACCCACTTCTGTCTCGATCCCGAGAACCCACTGGCTTTGGCGATGCTGACCGCCTGCATTCTGGCCTCCGCCTATTGCCTGTGGAACTATTTTCGCCTCATGCTGCACGCCTTCATCAACTGAATGCCGGGTCGCCGCGCCCCACCGAACGCGCCCCTGGAACAGCCCACTCAGTTCCCCACTTGCGGAAGCGACTTCGGCGGAGACTGTATTGTGGTCTGCTCAATCGCCTGGGCCAAGTCACTGCGCGAAGTGAGGTAATAGCCCCCTCCCAGGGCCGCAATTCCCAGGTTGACAAGGCGGAACGCGAGGGCCGCCAGAAACCCCGCCGCTCCGGCGTCGGCCTCGCTCACCATTTCGGGCCGGACCCGTTCATAAAACCATTGCACCGCCCCTTCGAGCGCCCCCATTCCCGCGGGGACGGGCACAAACGCCCCAAACAATTCGGCGGTCGGCAGGAAGAAAAAGTGTGTCATCAGATCGGGTGTCCACGCCTGTTTCATCCAGCGGGCGCACAGCCAAAACCCGGTGATCAGCCCTGAATGGGCCACCAGGCTCAAGAGCACCGCCTGCCAGACCGCATGCGGCCGGGACTGAAACAGGGCCACCCCCTCGATCAACTCTCCCGCCAGGCCCCCGACTTTGGGAACCCGACGGATCCACTGCACCCACTTCGATTGGGTTACCCGGGGCCAGAGCATCAATCCCAGCGAGACCAACCCCACCAAACTCCCGGCCAACATGAACCAGCCGACCGATTTCAGGTCGGGATGGTCGAGCGCCTCGGAGGGGACCAAGGTCGTGATGGCTCCCACCAGGAACAGTCCCAGCATCCCCAGAATTCGGTCGAGAACCACGGTGGCCACCGCCGTGGTACGGCGCTGTGGTTGACCACGGGCCATCAAGATGGCCTTCACGATGTCGCCCCCCACCGCTCCTGGCGCCACGAAATTCGAAATCAGGCCCACAAATCCCAGACGAATCGCCTGCCGCAGCGGAAACTCGAACTGCTGGGCGCGGACCAGAATCCACCACCGCACAAACGTCAACAGATTGCAGACCAGCATCACGCCAATCGCCAGACCCAGGTAGCCCCACGCTTTGGGTGCCTGTGCAATCTGGGCCACGGCCTCCCGATGCCCATGGTACAGCCAGTAGAGCACCCCCACCGCCAATACCCATTTCAGCCAACCCCACGACTGCTTCAACCAGTTCATTCAGCCCCGCTCCTCGATTCCCGCCAGCTTCAGCACGGTGCGCCACTCCTCAACAGTCACCGGTTGAATCGACAGGCGGCTCCCTCGCTGCAGCAGCATCATCTTTTCCAGCCCCTTGGTCTGGGCCAAGGTCGTCCGCTCGACCGGCCGCGCAAACTGGGTGACCAGCTTGATGTCCACCATGTACCAGACCGGGTTCTCAGCAGTCGACTTGAGATCGGGATGCGCACTCTTCGGATCCCATGCCGTATGATCAGGATAGCCCCCCCGCACCACCCGCGCCTCGCCCACAATCGCCAGTGGCTCGGCATTGCTATGGTAAAACAACACCCCATCCCCCACCCGCACCTCATCCCTCAGCATGTTGCGGGCCTGGTAGTTGCGCACGCCATCCCAAAACGTCGTCTGCTGGAGAGCTTTCGCCAGATCTTCAATCGAGAACACCTCCGGTTCCGATTTGAAAAGCCAGTAGCGGCGGGTCGTTTTCGTCGACATATCTCCCCTCTCTCCCCCTCACACCACACCCCAGATCACCCCCACCGACCGCCGGACGCCGGGACCTTCTCGCGGCGGCGGTAGATCATCGGGTCTTCGCAGGTCCTCCGCAACCGCCAACCGCGGCCTGCGAACGGTCACACACGAATGCACCCATCGGGGCCGCCTCTCCCCTCCTCCAAAATCCCCCCCCGCGACTTCGCATCGGCAGTTCTGGATATTACCCTGTGAGTCAGTCCGTCCCGGACCGGCCGCCCCCCGTTCCCCCCTTCTCCCGGTGTCGTCATGTCTGTCGATCGTCGCGAGTTCCTCGCCGCCACCCTGGCGGCATCGCTGCCCGCCTTTGGCTTCGACCTGGGTCGCGCCCACGCCGAGGAAACCCGGAACGGTTCACTCTCGATCGCGCCGTTCCAGTTCGACGCCACCCCGCCGATCGGGCATTCCTGCTGCGGGGGTTGGATCCCCAACATCGCAGTGGTCGATGATGCCCTCGAGGCGATTGGCTTTGTGATCCTGGGGGCCGGGCAGCCCCTGGTGGTCTGTGCCGTCGACTGGACTGGGCTGCTGAACTCGGCCCATCTCGAGTTCCGGAAAGCCCTCGCGGCCGGCGCTGGCACCACACCCGACCGAGTCGCCGTCC
>JBKCTR010000348.1:0-26811 GCA_046318755.1 Planctomycetaceae bacterium | reverse complement strand
GGTCACATTCCGTTCGATGGTCCACGTCGCTTCACGGACAGGTTGAAAACCTATCCTACGACCCGGCCGTGGCGACGAACTTCCAGTTTGTCGAACTCGCAAGTGTCAAACCGCGTTGCCAACAGGGCGGCGCGGGCCAGCGTCATTGCGCACCGGCGCACGTGGGCAACGGGAGCTTGCCGGGGATTGGGGTCAATTGCCGTTCGATGGTCCACGTCGAGTCCCGGACAGGTTGAAAACCTATCCTACGACTCGGCCGTGGCGACGAACTTCCAGTTTGTCGAACTCCCAAGTGTCAAACCGCGTTGCCGACTGGGCGACGCGGCTCAGCGTCGGTCCGCACCGGCCCACCTGCGCAACGGGAGCATGCCGGGGGTTCGGGTCACAGTCCGTTCGATGGCCGACGTTGATTCACCGACAGGTTCGAAACCCGTTGGTACGGCAAGGAACTGCTGTCCCGGTTCAGGTCGTCTGGGGAGTTCTCCCAGGGGGCGAAGTGTTTCCGGCTGTAGCCGCAGGCGGGGGGTGCCAGCCTGTCGCCACAGGTTCCCCACGAGTTAGAATGCGAAGTCCGGAAGCCTGATTTGGAGCCTTTGACCTTGCCTCCCCAGACCGATCCCCGTCTGCAACGCTGTCTGACAATCGCCTGCCTCTGGCTTTTGGCCGGGCTGGCGGCCCCTCTGGCCGGACCGCGCGGGGTGTGCGACCTGCACGCTGCCGAGCCCCGGCTCGACTTCAACCGCGACATCCGCCCGATCCTGTCGGAAAATTGCTTCTACTGCCATGGGCAGGATGGCAACAAACGGCAGGCCGACCTGCGGCTCGACCAACGGGAGGCCGCCCTCGCCAAGCAGGCGCTGGTTCCCGGCGATCTCGACGCCAGCGAACTGATCCAACGCATCCACTCGACGAATCCCGACGAGCTGATGCCTCCACCCAAGTCCAACCGTCGGCTGACCGACGCCCAGAAACAACTTCTGGAGCGCTGGGTGCGGGAAGGGGGAGAGTATCTCGACCATTGGGCTTATGTGGCCCCCGTCCGCCCCGCCGAGCCGACCGTGCAGAATGCCACCTGGGCCCGGACCGCGCTCGACCGCTTCATCCTGGCCAAGCTGGAAGCGGAGGGATTGCAGCCCTCTCCCGAGGCGGACCGGGCGACGTTGATCAAGCGGCTTTCAATCGACCTGACCGGGTTACCCCCCACCCCGGCGGAAGTGGACCAGTTCCTCGCCGATCGCGATCCGCAGGCGTACGAGAACCTGGTCGATCGACTGCTGGCCAGCCAGAGCTATGGAGAGCGAATGGCGCTGCCCTGGCTGGATGCCGCCCGCTATGCCGACAGCAACGGGTTCCAGCAGGATGGCGACACCTGGCAATGGATCTGGCGCGATTGGGTGGTGCGGGCGCTCAACAGCGACCTGCCGTTCGACCAGTTCACCACCTGGCAACTCGCGGGGGATCTGCTGCCCGAGGCGACTCTCGACCAGAAGATTGCCAGCGGCTTCAACCGGAATCACCTGCTGAATGGCGAAGGGGGTGCAATTCCCGAAGAACAGCGGTTTGTGATCTTGTTCGACCGTGTCGACACCACCGCCACCACCTGGCTGGGTCTGACCATGGCGTGCGCCCAATGCCACGATCACAAGTACGACCCAATCACCCGGCAAGACTATTACGGGCTGCTCGATGCCTTCAACCGGCTGCCGGAATCGGGTGTGCCGCAGTACTTCTCGTCGCGCATCCGGGTGGCCCCCCCGTTTGTGGAGGTGCCATCGGAAGCGAATCGGGCGCGCATCGCCGAGTTCGAGAAGCAGATTGCCGACGCCGAGGCAGCGGCCAAGCCCCTCGCCGATGCCGCGTTTGAGGGATGGCGGGCCGGCCTGTTCGCCGACGGCAAACCGGGCGAGGGGAACGGCCTGCCCGAGGCTCTGGCGGCGGTGTTGAAGAAGCCCGAAGGAGAGCGGACCGACGACGAAAAGAAATCGATCGACCCCGGGCTGCGGAAACATTTCGACGAGAAGGTCCGCGGGGGATTGGCGGGCAAGCTCCCCGCACTGACCTTGGCGGACCAGATTCGCGGGCAACTCAACGCCTACCGCGCCGACCAACTGCCGCGGGTGATGGTGATGAGCGACTCTCAGCCGCGCGAGACGCACATTCTCGACCGGGGAGAGTATCTCAAGCCGCTCGAAAAGGTCAGTTTTTCGACCCCCGCCTTCTTGCCCCCCCGCCCCGAAGGGACCCCGGCCAACCGCCTGGGGTTGGCCCAGTGGCTGGTCTCACCGAGCCACCCGCTGACCGCCCGCGTGCAGGTCAACCGGATGTGGCAACACTTCTTCGGGTCGGGATTGGTGAAGACGTCGGAAGACTTCGGCGTGCAGAGCGAGTACCCGCTGCACCGCGACCTCCTGGACTGGCTGGCCGTGGAGTTTCGCGAGCGGGGCTGGAGCCAGAAGACGATGCACCGGTTGATTGTGACCAGTGCCACCTACCGGCAGTCGAGCCGATTTCCCGCCGAGCTGCAGAACCGGGATGCCGAGAATCGGCTCTACGCGCGGGCCAGCCGGTTCCGCATGCCCTCGCTGCTGTTGCGGGATTGGGCCCTGGCTTCGGCGGGGGTGCTCGATCGGCGGATTGGCGGAGTGCCAGTCTATCCCTATCAGCCCGATGCGGTGTGGGAGGCGCTGGCCATCACCAAGGAACGGGACTTCACCTACCCCGCCTCGAAGGGGACCGACCTGTATCGCCGCAGCCTGTACACCTTCTGGCGGCGCACAGTGGGCCCCACGAACATGTTTGACGCCTCGAACCGGCAGACCTGCCGGGTGCGGCAAAGCACCACCAGCACACCGCTACACGCCCTGACCACGCTGAACGATCCCACCTGGGTCGAGGCGGCGCGACTGCTGGCCGAGGCAAGCTACAAGTCGGCCGGGGACCTGGAAGGGCGGTTGCAAGCGGCGTTTCGCCGGGTGGTCTGCCGGGCCGCGACACCGGCCGACGTCGCCCGGCTGAAGCGGGCGTACGAACGGCAAGCCGCGATCTTCGCCCGCGATCCCGCCCAGGCCGAGGCGCTGCTGCAGGTGGGGGCCGCCCCGCGGGACAGCGCGATTCCTGTCGCCGAGCATGCCCCGCTGACGGCGGTCTGCCTGGCGATTCTGAACCTCGATGAAGCCCTGACCCGCGAGTGACGCGGCCTCGCGCCGCCTTTGTTGGTGTGTCTGAATTCCCTGCGATTCCACGAGAGCCAATTCGATCCATGCCGTTCGATTCCAAGCTGCAACGCAAGATCATGGGGCAGTTCGCCACGGGTGTCACGGTGGTCACCACGGGTGAGGGGGCTGCCCGCACCGGCCTGACGGTGAGTTCCTTCACCTCGCTGTCGCTCGATCCGCCGTTGATCCTCGTGGCGATCGACAACCGCTCGACCAGCCGCGAAGACATCCGCCGCAATGGCAGTTTCGCCGTGAATATCCTCTCGGTCGATCAGGAAGAGGCCTCGCGCAAATTCGCCACCCCCGGCCCGAAAGATTTCTCGGCCTTCGCCTGGAAAACCGCCGTCACCGGGGCCCCGATTCTCGAGGGATCGCTGGCGTGGGTCGACTGCCGGCTGCACTCGGTGCTGCCGGGGGGAGACCATGAGATCTTCGTCGGCGAGATTGTGGCGGGGGACACCTCGGAACAGCAGACCCCCCTGCTGTATTACTCGGGCAAGTACCGCCGGGTGTCGGAATGAGTGCTACAGCAGCCCAGAAGCTGCGGAACTTCATCGATGGCACCTGGCACACTCCCGCGGGGGCCCCGTATCTGCCGGTGGTGAATCCCGCGACAGCCCGGCCGCTGGCCGAGGTTCCGCTCTCACCCCGTGACGAAGTGCACGCCGCCGTCGAGGCGGGACGGCAGGCGTTTGCCCAGTGGCGGTTCGTTCCTGCGAACGACCGGGCCCAATACCTGTACCGCTTCAAACGGTTGCTGGAAGCCCGACTGGAGGAACTGGCCCGCACGATCACCGACGAATGCGGCAAGACGCTGGCCGAGGCAACCGCCGAGATTCGCCGCGGCATCGAGAACGTCGAGGTGGCGTGTGGCGTTCCTTCGCTGCTGCAGGGATGGAACAACGAGCAGATCACCCCGGGCATCGACGAGCATTGCTTCCGCCAGCCGTTGGGGGTGGTGACCGCGATCACCCCCTTCAATTTCCCGGCGATGATCCCGCTGTGGTTTCTGCCGTATGCGATCGCCTGCGGCAACTGTTTCATCCTCAAGCCCAGTGAGAAGGTTCCCCGGTCGAGTGTGCTGCTGTTCGAACTGCTGGAGCAGACGGAGCTGCCCCGAGGGGTGGCGCAACTGCTGCATGGCGGGCGCGAGGCGGTGGAGGGATTGATCGATCATCCCGGTGTGGTGGCGGTGTCGTTCGTGGGTTCCACCCCCGCGGCCCGACAGGTCTACGCCCGCAGTGCCGCGCACGGCAAGCGGGTGCAGTGCCAGGGGGGGGCGAAGAACCCGGTTGTGATTCTGCCGGACGCCGACCTGGACCAGACCACCCAGATCGTGGCCGACAGCGCGTTTGGCTGTGCGGGCCAGCGGTGCCTGGCAGCCTCTCTGGCGATTACCGTGGGAGAGGCCAGGCAGCCATTTCGCAGTTCGATCAGCGAGGCGGCCCTCCAGCGGCGGGTGGGCTACGGTGCCGCTTCGGGAGTGCAGATGGGGCCCGTGATCTCGGCCGAGAGCCGGGAACGGATCTCGGGCCTGATCGACGCGGGCTGCCGGTCGGGTGCGCGTCCCCTGGTCGACGGCCGAACGCGCCGCTCCGAGGGGGATGAGGACGGTTTCTTTCTCTGTCCGACGGTGCTCGACCAGGTCGATCCGACCGCCGAGATTGCCCGGACCGAGGTGTTTGGTCCGGTCTTGAGCCTGCTGCATGCCACCGATCTGGGAGAGGCCATTGCGCTGATCAACCAGGCCGAGTATGGCAACATGGCCAGTCTGTTCACCCGCAGCGGCGGAGCGGCGCGGCGGTTTCGGCAAGAGGTCGAGGCAGGGAACATCGGGATCAACATTGGGGTGGCCGCCCCGATGGCCTACTTCCCCTTCAGCGGGGCGAAAGCGAGTTTTCTGGGAGATCTGCACGCCCAGGGACGGCACGGGGTCGAGTTCTACACGCAGACCAAGGTGGTGGTCGAACGCTGGCCCGGTTGAGTGGAACCGGCGTCAATCTCACAGGGGACAGGGCGATGTTCTCGGGCGAAGACCTGGTGGCGGAATTGCGGCTGATGGGGGTGACCCATGTGGTCTGGCTGCCCGACAGCACACTGGGGGCCTGGGATGGGGCCCTGGAACGTGCGGCCGACATCGAGCTGATCCGGGTCAGCCGCGAGGCCGAGGCGTGGGGCATTGCCGCCGGGCTGTACCTGGGTGGCAAAACCCCCCTGGTGGTGATGCAGTGCACTGGGTTGTTCGACTCGGGGGATGCCCTGAGAAACTTTCTGTTCGATTACGAATTGCCGCTGTTCGCGTTGATTGGCTACCGCAGCTCGTTGAACCCCTCGGCCCAGGATTCGGCCCGCACCTACACCGAACCGATTTTGAAAGCGTGGGGGCTCGATTTTGTGTTGGTGCGCGAAGCGGGCGAGCTGCCGCTGGTGCGTGAGCACTGGACCAGGTGCCGGCAGGCGGGTCGGCCGGGGGTGGTGTTGATTGGTGAAGGCCGCATGTAATGCCGCGGCCATGACGGTGATACGCCCGTCGGCCGGGGCGACTGGAATCTCTGTTGTCGAATGCGGTCGTCAGCAGAGATAATGGAAGCAGAAGAGCCAGAGGTGGATCTGGCCTGTGACTCACTGGCCCAGTGCCAGCTTCGCTCCGCCCGAAAATCTCCGATGTGGAATCGATCGTACCGCTGGCAGCGCACCGCGCGATTGTGGGCTGGG
Source organism: Planctomycetaceae bacterium (assembly GCA_046318755.1). Lineage (GTDB taxonomy): Bacteria > Planctomycetota > Planctomycetia > Planctomycetales > Planctomycetaceae > UBA10511. The sequence goes on along the minus strand of JBKCTR010000348.1, from coordinate 20,881 downwards.
GTGCTGGGTTTGGCGGTGGGAGCGGGGGGCATGGCCGTGGGACTGCGGCAGCCCTCCCCGGCGAATGCGTGCCGGGCCCTGGGGGAGTATGCCAGCTCCTGGCTGGACCGCGACGAAGTTCCCCTGGCGTGCCGGGTTCCCGCCGAGTTGGGGGTGTGGCCGGGGGACCTGATTCACCGCTCTCGACAGGATGGCCTACCCGAGATCGTCGGCAAGGTGGTGGGGGTGGAACCGGCGGACGTGGGGCAGGTGACTTTGCGGTTTGTGCTGTCTGACGAGGTGCGCCGGGAATTGGCGACCGGAGGCTGGTTGCGGGGAGCACCGGAATCGATCGGGCTGGAGCAGGCGGTGAGGCTGATTGTGAGCCCCGAAGCGCCGCTCGATGAAGCCCGGCAGGCGCGCGATGCACTCTGGCCGACGGTGGAACGGGAGATGGTCCCCCGGCTGACCGCGAATCTGCTGAACGAAGCCACGGTGCTGGCGTGGAACCTCGAGGACGCGGACCGTGAATTGCTGCTGCAGGCGCTCGAGGAATTGCGGACCGAGCTGGCCCCCCTCGAAGACGACCTGATTGCCGGTCTGTCGGAGCGGGCCTGGAAGGAAGTGGGGGTCGAAGGGGTTGCCAGCGGCATCTGGCGGGTGACGATCACCGGAGCCGACAACGCCCGCAAGGACATGCGCGACTGGTTTCGCCAGGGCCTGGGCTATACGGCCATTCCCGACCGCACCCCCGCCGAATTCCTCGAAGATGACGATCGCGCCCGCCTGAGCCAGGCGATGCTGCAGGAACTGCAGGAGTTCTGGAAAACTCATCAGGAAATGATCCTCGAGAAGATCGAGGGGGTGCTGGGGCGTCACCAGGAGGGATTTGTGCGGACACTGCGCGAGCGGTGGGCTCCCCGGTTGTTTGAACACGCCGTGGTTCCCGCCTGGCTCGAAGGGGAGCCCGCGGTGGTGAAGGCGGTCGAAGAGTACGCCCATGACTTCACCAATCGCCGGCTTGTGTCGAGTGCCGGTGGTCCCCGACTGGTGTTTGCCCACGCGCTGCGGGGGACGCTGGGGATCAGCGAGGCGCCGCTGCTGATCATCGAACCCCGGACAGACGGCACCGCGCTGGAGATCGAGTACCGCCCGGTGACACCATGACCGCCGCTGACACGAGACCCGGGGCGACTGCAGGCCAAGACCCGCCAGCCGGTGAGCAGCCCTCCAGTGGCGGCACGCGTCTGGAGATTCGCGGGCTGACCATCGACCTGGGCCCCCGGCAACTGCAATTGCGGGAACCTTGCACCTTGCAGGTGGGTCGGCTGTATCTGGTTTCGGGTCCCTCGGGGAGTGGCAAATCGTCGTTCGCCCGCGCTCTGTTGGGGTTTGGGGAACTGGCCGATCCGAGAATCCCGTGTGCCGGGGACATCACCCTGCACAGTGGCGGCGTCACCACCACACTCTGGGACGCCGAGGGCTATCAGCCCGAATCGCGCGAACTGCTGGCCTTTTTGCCTCAGGCGGAGCGGCTGGGCTTTATCGACGGCCTGTCGGGGGGGGACAACCTGCGGCTGTTCTCGCACCTGTCACCGGCCGAGGCCCTGCGGGCGGCCGAGGAATTGAGCGGGCGGTTTCACCTGGGAAAAGTGCCCGAGACACTGGCCCGCGCGTCGGGGGGAGAACGGATTCGTCTGTCAGCCGTGCGGGGACTGCTGCCCCGCCAGCGGGGAGAGGGCCCTCCCCCGGTGGTGTTGGCCGACGAACCGACCGCCGGGCTCGATCCACAGGCGGCGCGGGCCCTGGTGCGGGAATTGCTGGAGTTGGCCGATCGGCGCGAGTCGATTGTGATTGTGATCACGCATGAACCACACTGGTTTGTTCCCGAAGCGTTGGACCAGGTCTTCCCCGAGGGGGTCGAAGTCCCTCCAGGAGTGCGCATTCTGGAATGTCCCCTGGAAGCCGGACGGGTGCGGCAGGTTCGCGGAGTTGGCAATCTGCAGTTTGTCCCACGGGCTGTCCCCGGGGGCTGGAAGGCCTGGAGCCTGGAACAACTGGAGCGCACGCTGCAGTGGATGGGGGGACTGATCCTGTCTCCCCTGGCGTTTGGCTGGGGATTGTTGGGCGTAAGGCAACCGGGAGTTCTGGTGCGGCAGGTGGCCGGTGATGTGTTGTCTCCCGGGACCCTGCTCTTCACGCTGACGGGCTGCGTGCTGGTGGCGGGGACGGTGGCGTTCTTCATCTTCGAACAAACCCCGCGGCCGGAACTGGTGGAACCCCTGCTGTTGCCCGAAATTCTGCGGGCCACCGGCCACACCCTGGTGCGGGTGGTGTTGCCGCTGGGAGCCTGCGGGATGGTGGCGACCAAGCTGGGGGCGGCCCAGGCGGCCCGGCTGGCGTCGGCGGTGCGCTCGGGCTTGCTGGAGACCTTGGCCCTTGCCCGCTGGCGGCTGGAGAGCTTTGCCCTCGTGCCGGCCGTGCTGGCCCAGGTGCTGTGCATGGCGGTGGCGACGGGGGCGGCGCTGGTGGCGGGGTTGTTGATGGCGGCCCTGGTCTACTCGGCCGGGCACAACGGGGCCCCGCTGGGGCTCTCACTGAACCTGATGCTGTCGGGAGTGAAGCTGGCCCCGCATTGGTTCTGGTTTCTGGCGGCGAAGGTGGTCGCCTCGGGATTTCTGGCGGGGACGCTGGCGGCGTTGTTTGGTCATGCTCCCGCGACCTCCGAGCAGGATGTCGCGCGGGCCGTGCATCGCGCCCTGCTGTGGGGGGTGCTGGCGGTGATTGCCTGCCAGTGCCTGTTGATCATCGCCGAGTTCGCGGGAGATCCCCCCCGGCCGGCCTCGCGACGAGAGGTGTTGATGGCTCCCGCCGCCGCCAGCGAACGCTGAGGGACGGCGAGACCTCGCAGAGTCACGGCCAACACACAAACCCCCCGGCTGAACCTTCGGCCGGGGCCGTTTGTCTGGGGAATTGGCCGCGGAACTGACAGTTGCCGTGGCGTGGCCGCGACAGTGGCCCAGGCAGATGGGCCTCGCTGATCGGCTGTGATCGCCGGGAGAGCGCGAGACGAAGATTGGACCGAAACCGTTCAGGCCGTGGTCGACGCGGCGAGGCACTGCGCGAGCGCCTCCATCTCGACCTGGCTACCCAACGCCAGGGGAGTCCGTTCGTGGATGCTGTGGGGCTGGATGTCGAGAATGCGCCGCTGGCCGTCGGTGGCGACACCGCCCGCCTGCTCGACCAGAAAGGCCATGGGACTGGCCTCGTAGAGCAACCGCAGTTTGCCGCCGGGATTGTCGGCGGTGGGCGGATAGAGGAAGACCCCGCCTTTCAGCAGCGTGCGATGCACGTCGGCCACCATCGAACCGATGTAGCGCGACGAATAGCGTTTGCCGTTCAGTCCGCCTCGGAGTTTCTGGACGAAGGTCTGGTAGCCCCGGGGAAAGGAATCGACATTGGCCTCGTTGACCGAGTAGTACTTTCCCTGCGCGGGCATGCGGATGTCTTCGTGAGACAGAACGAAGGCTCCGATGGCGGGATCGAGAGTGAAGCCATGCACGCCCCGTCCGACGCTGTAGACCAGAATGGTGGACGAGCCATAGACCACGTAGCCCGCCGCGACCTGTTTCGAACCGGGCTGCATCAGCCACTGTTCGACATCGTGGTAGTCGGCATTTTCGGGGCGGCGCAGGATCGAGAACGTGGTTCCCACACCCACCCCCACATCGATGTTCGACGAGCCGTCGAGGGGATCGAAAATGACGGCGTACTTGGCGTTGGGGGTGGCGTGCTGAATGGTGATGGGGGTTTCATTCTCTTCGGAGGCGAGAATGCCAATGCTTTCGCGCACACTGAGGTTGTGATGCAGCACGTCGTTGGCGTAGACGTCGAGTTTTTGCTGGATCTCCCCCTGCACATTCACGGCCCCATGTTCGCCCAGGATGTCGCTCAGGCCGGCGCGTTGCACTTTGGCCTGGATCATCTTGGTGGCCAGCGTGACCCCCGACAGCAGCCACGAGAACTCCCCCGAGGCTCCGGGAAACTTGCACTGATCCTGAAGAATGTGCTGCTGGACAGTGACGATGGGCTTGCGCTGGGTGGTGGACATGACGGGGTGACTGGGGAACGGCGGCCCGGAGGGCGAGGGCGAAGTGCGGGAATGGAACGCGCTCCCCGGCGACCACGGGAGCGCACCGGCAACCGTCGGGGAAACCGGATTGTCGCCACGGAACGTCGGTCAAACCAGTGCCGTCACCGACCGGGGCGAGAATTTCTGAAATCAGGAAGGTTCAGGTGTGAGGGCCAACCACGGCACCCATTGGTCCGGCAGCCGGGGGCCGGTACGCACGCCGGGGGGCCGCGTGGCGATCAACGGTCGCCCACCGCCGTCGGCGATGCCCATCGAGTCTGGTCGCGAAATGGATCTCTGCCAATCACTTCTGCCGATCACGATTGTGCGGTCGGCGCGTTGGCACGCCCAGCGCCAGACCACTCCGGGGGACAGCCATCCCATCCCCGTCCCCCGATTTCGATTGGACAATGCCCGAGGAGCGACGCGGGCCGACCCTGGCAAGAATTCTCGAAAAAGTCGGTTGACATTCGGCATCCGGGTGGACATTTTCACTGACACATGGCCGGTGGTCCTCGAGTCCCAGTTCCCATTTTCCGTCCCGAATCATGAAGAAAAAAGACCCACCTCAGTCCAAGCGCCCCCAGTTTCGGCGTTTGATTGTGATCGACAATGCTTTGCGGGCTGTGGACTATCCCACCGTCGATCAGTTGGCTGAAGTGGTCAACATGAATCCGAAAACGATTCGTCGCGACCTGATTTTCATGAAGGATGAATTGGGGGCTCCCCTCGATTTCTGCCGCGAACGGAATGGTTGGCGCTACACCGATTTGAACTACCGCTTGCCGGACTTCAGCGTCTCGCAGGGAGACCTGCTGGCGATGTTCCTGGGTTCGCGGATCCTGGAAGAATTCCGCGGCACTCCCTCGCACATTCAACTAAGGCGGTCGCTGCGGCGCATGGCCGACCTGCTGCCCGATCAGGTGACCGTGCAGTGGGAAACCATCCAGCAGGCCCATTCGGTCCAAAAATCGCACACGTCGCGGCAGGACCTCGAGACCTTCCGCAAGCTGGCCGACGCGGTGCTGCATCGCAAGCAGATCAAGATCGTTTACTGGTCGGCCTCGAAAGACGCCACGACCATTCGCACGGTCGATCCCTGGCACCTCACCTGCATCGATGGGGAATGGTACGTGATCGGCTGGTGCCACCTGCGCAAGGCGCAGCGGACCTTCGCCCCGAACCGGGTGCGGAAGATCAAGTTCACCGGCGAGAGTTTCTCGGTTCCCCCGTCGTTCAACATCAGCGAGTTTCTGGCGGGCACCTTCCGGGTGGTCGGCGAACCGGATACGCCGCTGAAGACCGTCCGGCTGGCGTTCTCTCCCTCGGCCGCCCGCTATGTCAAAGAGAAGGTCTTCAACGAGAGCCAGACCGTCACCCCCACGAAGGACGGCGGCTGCGTGTTCGAGATCAAGCTGAGCTCGTTCATCGAGATTCGCCGGTGGATTCTGTCGTGGGGTTCCGAATGCCAGGTGCTCGAACCTCCGGAACTTCGGGCCGACATCGTCCAGCAGGCGCAGGGGATCATCTCGCGCAATCATTCCCCCGCCCCCCCCCGCCGTCGCCGGGGACGCCCCCGCAAGCAGGTCTGAGATTCACATCCAGCCTGCGGGCCGGGTGAGTGTATTGTCTGCTGAAACACCCGGCCGGATCGCCGCCGCGCCTGGTCGTTTCCCCTCTCCCCCGTGCCGCCAGGGCGGTTTCGCATGAGTGTCTGGACGTGGTCCGAGGCGATCGAACCGGTGCCTCCCCAGCACCGGTTGACCTTGGGGGAGGGAAACACCCCGTTGGTGGCGTCACGCTCCATCGGCCCCAAGGCGGGATTGTCGGGGCTGTATTTCAAGCTCGAAAACCTCTCGGCCACCGGATCCTACAAAGATCGTTTCGCCGCGGTGGCTGTGTCGGACATGCTGGCCCGGGGCCAAACCCGGTGCCTGGCGACCAGCAGTGGCAACACCGGCGCGGCCCTCGCTGCGTACTGTGCCGCGGCGGGAATCGACTGCCATGTCGCCCTCGTCGAAACCGCCCCGCTCGAGAAGTGCCGCCAACTGCTGGCGTACGGTGCCCGGCTGCAGCGGATTCGCGGATTTGGCCTGCGCCCCGAGGTGACCGCCGAGGTGCTCTCCACCTTGCAGGAGTTTGGAGCGCAACCCGCCACGGCGATGCAAATCAGCGCCTACCGTTACAGTCCCCGGGGGATGACCGGTGTGCAGACGATCGGCCTGGAACTTCCTTCGCAACTGGCTTCCCCCATTGACCACGTCTTCTGCCCGGCCGGGGGTTGCGGTGCCGCAGTGGCGATTGCCCGCGGGTTCCACTGGCTGGCCACCCATCGCGGTTTGGCTCGCGTGCCCCGGATCGAAATCGTGCAACCCCGGGGAAACGACACGATCGCGTCGGCGATGCGGCGGGGCGAACCCACGGGACGGGAGATTGTCTGTACTACGAAGATCAGCGGGTTGCAGGTGCCCAACCTGATTGATGGCCAACTCGCGATGGCCGAGTGCGGGGCCACGGGCGGAACCGGACACCTCGTCGACGACGACGAGATCTGGCACGTGCAGTCGCGGCTGGCCCGCGAAGAGGGCATCTTCTGTGAACCGGCGAGTGCCGCCACGACCGCCGCTGTGCTGCGTGCGGTGACTGCGGGTGAAGTGGATCGCCACGCGGTGGTGGTGGCGCTGGTGACCGGATCCGGCTTCAAAGACGCCCCCTCGATCGAGAGGATGACCGGGGCCGCTCCGATCCCCGTGGTGGAGTTCGAAGAGTTTCGGCAAGCGGTGGCGGCACCGATCGGCAACTGAGGGGAAGACCCAACCTCAGCTCAAGGCGGCATGCTGTGCCGGGACATCGGCACACACTATGCTCGGCTGCGAGCCGCCGGTCGGATTGGCCCGGGACCACGAGTGCTCGCCACGTGGGGCGCAACCGGGTCGACGAGCGGCACTTTTTGCGGGACCACAGCATGTCACCCCCTGTTCGACCAGCCAGAAACGCCAGTTTTCCTTCGCGTTGCCTGTGGGCCCTCGTGGCCCTGGGGGGGTGTCTCGCCCCAGCGGTACTCCCCCCAGCGGTCTGCGCCGCCGAGACGACCCCCAAACGGGTGGTGGTGGTGGCCGGCAAGAAGAGCCATGGGCCGGTCGGAAATGGCATCCACGACTACGGCTGGTCGGCGCGTCTCATCAAGGTGATGCTCGACAATTCGAATGTGCGGGACCGCGTCGAGACCGAGTTCTTTCTCGATGGCTGGCCAGCCGAGACCAGCTCGCTCGAACGGGCCGACACGATCCTCGTCATCTCGGACGGCCGGGATGGCGATCTGTTCGAAGAGACGCCGTTTCTGGCGACGGAAGAGCGGGTGCGGTTTGTCGCCCGGCAAATCGCCCGGGGCTGTGGATTCCTGACGTTTCACTTTTCCACTTTCGCCCCCGACCGCTACTCCCCCCAGGTGCTCGACTGGACCGGGGGGTACTTCGACTGGGAGACCGAAGGGAAGCGCGAGTGGTACTCGGCCATCAAGACGCTCGACACGCCCGTCGAGGTGACCGCCGGAGATCATCCGATTGGTCGGGGATTGGAACCAGTGCAGTTGCGCGAAGAGTTTTATTACAACCTGCGGTTCGCGACCGACAAACAGGGGATCACACCAATCTGGCGCGTGCCGGCGCTCGATGGGCGCGATCCGGATGGTCGCGTGGTCGCCTGGGCGCGGGAGCGGGCGAACGGGGGCCGCGGCTTCGGAACGACCTGCGGTCACTTCTACGACAACTGGAAGCAGCCGCAGTTTCGCCGGTTGATTTTGAACGCATTGCTGTGGACCGCCAAGGCCGAGGTGCCTGACGGGGGGGTGGAGTCCCGTTTTTTCAGCCACGATGAAATCACGGCGGCGTTGGCGGGGGTCGAAGGAACAGCCCGGGCCGAGGTGGACGACCGCCCGTTGCGGGTGCAGATCTATGCCGGCAACGAGGCCCACAAATGGCACAACTGGGAAAAAACCACTCCGGCCATTCAGGCGTTGCTCGAAAAGGATTCGCGGGTGCAGGTGCGGGTTTCGCACAACATCGAAGACCTGGCCAAGCTCTCGCGCGAGAACACCGATGTGGTGGTGCAAAACTACGTGAACTGGCACGACCCCGCGGTGCTGTCCGCCGAGTCACGAACGGCGTTTGTGAAGTTTCTGGAGCAGGGAGGCGGGTTGGTGCTGGTGCACTTCGCCAATGGGGCCTGGCACTTTTCCCTGCCGATGGCCGAGGCGGCCGCCTGGCCCGAGTACCAGAAGATTGTCCGGCGGATGTGGAATCACAAAGGACAAAGTGGGCACGACGCCTTCGGCCGGTTCCGCGTGCGGCCGACCGAATTGACCGACCCAATCACCGCCGGTCTGGGGCCCTTCGAAGTGACCGATGAACTCTACTTTCGCCAGGAGGGAGAGGGACCGGTCGACCCGCTGATTACAGCCCGCTCCCAAGTGACCGGGCAGGACGAACCATTGGCGTGGACCTACACCTACGGCAAGGGCCGGGTCTTCCAGACCCTGCTGGGTCACAGCGAGCAGACCTACAACACGTTCGAGGCGCGCGAGATGCTGCGTCGGGCTGTGGCGTGGACGGCGGGTCGCAAGGTGGTGCCGATGACTTCCACCAGCGACCCGGTCCTCACCGGCTTGCCCGTCCCCGCCGTCGAGGGGCTGTTGCGGGAGGGGAAGATGGGCCAGGCTCTCGACACCCGCAAGGGGGGGGCCCTCGCGGCGGGCCGGGCCGAGTATCAGGAACTGCCCCTGACCGTGGAATGCTGGGTCCGGCTGTTCCAGAAACAGAACTACAACATTCTGGTGGCGAGTGAATTGAAGTCGTCACCCACGCATTGGGAACTGTTCACGCAACCGGGAAGCGGCCAACTGACCCTGTATTCCCCGGGGATGCAGCCGGATCATGTGGGCACGACGGTCGACGTGGCCGACGGGCAATGGCACTTTGTGCGTTGCCTGTACGAGCCCGAGCGCGTGCGGATCTTTGTTGATGGCCGCCCGGCGGCCGATCAGAAGGTGACCCGGAATGGGGCCGACGCGACCACGGCGGGTTTGGGCCTGGGAACACTGGTCGATCGGGCCATTGGCTGTGTGGGTTGGCTGGATGAGGTGCGGATTTCGCGCGGCGTGCGGGACGGAGAGGGAGTTCCCACGGAACCGTTGTCCCGCGACGACGCCACCCTGGGATTGTGGCGGTTCGAGAAACTTGTCGAGGGAAAGCTGCCCGATGAGTCTCCCCGAAGTAACGCAGCCCAGCCCGTCACTCCCTGACAAGGCCCGAGCGGCTGCGGGCAATTGATTCGGTCGGCCAGTCGCCTTGGTCGCCTCGCGATTGCTTTCCCGACGATTGCTTTCCCGGTGATCGGTTGGGGGCTGCTTTGACGCCCCTTCCCCCCCCTTCTTATTATGCGGATATTCGTGTCCACTGATGGATTGTCGAAGCCCCGCCCCGGCAGGGCTTCGACAATCTCCCACCCCCGACTTTCCGGCGGACGACCCCTGGGAATCTGTCTGTCGCGAAGTTCAACCCGCCCTGTCGAAACACCCCTGACCGATCCTGCTTCGCGGTCAGCAAGGGGTGCCTCACAGTAGGGACATCCGTTCGCCCCGGAGAATTCCACCATGCGTTGCTGTCTTGGTGCCCGCGTCGCGCTCTCTTGTGTCGCCGGTTTGGCGTTGCTTCCCGCAGTGGCCAGTGCCCAACCGGGGATCACCTCGACGGCTCCCCAGGCGGTCGCTCCCGGCCAGTCGACCGATCTGAAGCTGCGCGGGGGAAGCCTGGCCAGCCCCACCGAGTTCTGGTCGAACCTCCCCGGGGCCATGGTGACACTGCCCACGGACATCGCCGGGAATGGCACCAACGCCGCCGAGATCACCTACCGCGTCCAGCTCCCCGCCGACGCCCCGGTGGGGGTCTACGGCGTGCGGGTGGCGAACGCCACGGGAGTTTCCAATCTCAGGCTGGTGATGGTCGATGATCTGCCCAGTGTGGTGCAGGCCCGCCCCAACCAGGCCTTGGCCAATGCCCAGGTCATCACCCTGCCGGCGGCGGTCGACGGCTACGTCGACAACCTCTCGCGCGACTATTACAAGTTCGCCGCCACCGCCGGCCAACGCATCACTGTGGAGGTTCTGGGACGCCGCCTGGGGTCTCCCCTGGACCCGATGATTCGGCTGTTGGACGCCAAGGGACGCGAAGTGTCGTACAGCGACGACGCGGCCGGGATCGCTCCCGACTCGCTCCTCAGCTACACGATCAAGGAAACGGGCGATTACGTGGTGGAGGTGCGGGACATCCGCTTTCAGGGGGGAGGCAACTTCTTCTACCGTCTGCGGATCGGCGACTTTCCCGCCGTGACCGTCCCCTTCCCCATGGGCATTCAAAAGGGTGCGGCCGCACAGGTTGGTTTCGCAGGGATCGCCGTCGACGGGGTGCCCGCTCTGCCAATCACCCTGCCTGGGGACAGCCCCGTGCAGTTTGTGAATCTGTCCGCCAAGGGAAATGGCACCAAGAGCAGTGGTTTTGGCGTGGTTTCGGTGGGTGCGACCCCCGAAGCTGTGGAAGTCGAACCGAACAATGAACAGGCTCAGGCCACCCGCGTTCCGGTCGAAGCCAGCCTGAATGGACGATTCGACAAGGCGGGAGACATTGACCGCTTCATCATGACGGCCAAAGGGGGCACGCGGTTCATCTTCACCGCCGTGACCCGTCAGGCGGGCTCTCCGTGCGACCTGTTCCTGCGGATGCTGAAGGCGGACGGGGCGGAAGTCGCCTCGGCGGACGATGCGGGAACCAACGATGCCGTCCTCGATTACACCTTCCCCGCCGATGGAGACTACACCCTGGTGGTCGAAGATCTGCATCGCCGGGGGGGGACGGAATTCGCCTACCGCATCTCGGTGACTCCGTTCGTCGAGAAATTCGACCTGGCGGCCTCGGCCGACACATTGAACATTCCGGCGGGGGGCCTGGCCACCATCACGGTCTCGGCGACCCGCAACAGCTTCGCCGGCCCGATTGAACTCTCGCTGGTGGGAGCCCCCGAGGGTATCGTGGCCACCCCCACGGTGATTGGCCCCGGGTTGGCCTCGACGGTGCTGACCGTGGCGGCGGCCCCCAATGCCCCCGCAGGTAAGGTCCACAATCTGAAGATCGTCGGGAAAGCGACCCAGGGTGCGGTGACGCACCAGGCGATTGCCACGGTCACCGCCGCCCAAAAGGCGGCGTTCAGCGCCCTGCCCGTTCCGCCCCCCGCCCTGGGAGACACCGTGGCGGTCGGCGTGACCCCCGCCCCGCTGTTCGTGTTGAAGACCGACAAACCCGAGCTGGTATTCGGCAAGGATCTCTCGGCCACGGTGAAGGTGATCTCCACCCGGACGGGGGACTTCGCCGAGGAAATCGCCCTGGCGGTTCTGCCCCCGCAGAATGGCCTGCCCCCTGGAGTGACCGCGGCGGTGAAACCCGTTCCCAAGGGAGCCAACGAGGTCGAGATTGTCTTCGCGGCCAATAATCAGGCACCGCTGGGGCAGTTCAGCGCCGTGCTGCTGGGAACCGGAAAGCAGGGGAATGTGACGGGATCTCAGCCGATTCCCGCCCTCACCCTGCGGCTGGCCGCCCCGTTTGAACTGAAGCCCGACTTTGGCGGAGCCAAAATCACCAAGGGGGGCAAGCTGAAGATCAAGGTGGCCGTCGTGCGGAACCCCGCCTTCGCCGGACCTGTCAACCTGGCGTTTGCCAACCTTCCCAAGGGGGTCACCGCCCCGGCGACGATGATCGCGGCCGACAAGACCGAGGTCGAGTTGGAATTGGAGGCGGCCGCCGACGCGGCGGTGGGGGCCGTGAACAATGTCGTGGTGAATGGCGAAGGGATGAACGGCAACGCCAAACTGGCGGCTGGCTCGGGGAACGTCGCCTTGACCGTGGAGTGATCGAGCTGACCTGGTGGAACACAGCGGTCGGACGGGGCGCAGAGGCCACGTTCGACCGCTGGAACCAACTTGAGGGGAAGAGTCGGCCCCCGACGATTTTCGCCGAGGCGACCGACCGCTTCCCTCAGAATTGATGAGATTGGTCTCGTCGGGGCTGCCTTGCCCAACAGAGACTTTTGTTGCGGCTTCTGGGGTGCAAATCCCCGACCCGGCTGTTATAAACAGAAATGACCATCTGTTGATGCGTTGGGGCCCTGCTTTCCCCCAACCGGTCGTCATGCAGTCTCCACTGGAGCGAATTCCCATGCCCCAACTGCTGTTGAACTGCCGTGCCTGGAGCCAGTTGGCTCTCGCGGCCCTGTTGGCTCTGTCCGCCAGCCTGTCTGTCGCTGCGGAAGGCAAACCGGCGACGGCCCCCGCTGCGGCGGTGGGTGTGGTCGTTGGCGAGCCCTCTTCGCTGACCATGGTGCCCGAGAAGGTCACTCTTGCTGGTCGTCGCTCGCGGCAGCAGTTGTTGGCCACGGGCAATTATGCCAACGGCGAAGTCCGCGATTTGACCCCGGCGACAGAGTACGTCTCGAACAATCCCCAGGTGGCCCGGATCGAGAACGGGGTCATCTTCCCCGTCGCGAACGGAACCTGCCAGATCCTGGCGGTGGTCGCGGGGAAGGCGGCCAAGGTCGATGTGACCGTGCAGGGGATGGAAAACCCGCATCCGTTCAGTTTCAAGAACGAAATGCTGGCGGCCCTGACCAAGTCTGGGTGTAACCTGGGTGCCTGCCATGGTTCCCCCTCGGGCAAGGGAGGCTTCCGCCTGTCTCTGCGGGCGTATGATCCGCCTCTCGACATCATGACGCTGCGGACCGAATACTACGGCCGCCGCACAAACATCGTTTCTCCCGACGAAAGCCTGTTGCTGCGGAAGCCGCTGATGGAACTTGCCCATGGCGGGGGCCGCCGGCTGAAGAAGGGGGATCCGTCCCACAAGATCATGGAGGGCTGGATTGCCGAGGGGCTGCGGCTCGACCCGGCGACGGAGCCCGATGTCACCAGCATCCAGGTGCTGCCCGAGGGCCGGGTCTTCCAGAAAGATGGCAATCGTCAGCAGTTGCTGGTGCTGGCCCACTATGCCGATGGCTCGATCCGCGACATCACACAGATCGCCTGCTACTCCTCGTCGGCCGAAACCGTTGCCCGGGTGGGCGAAGATGGACTGGTCGAGAAGGTGTCGCGCGGAGAAACCGCCATCCTGGCCCGCTATCTGGACAAGATGGCCACTTCGTACATCACCTTCCTTGAAGATGTGCCGGGCTTTACCTGGAACAATCCTCCCGAGAACAACTTCGTCGACACCTATGTCTTCGGCAAGCTGAAGCAGTTGCAGATCCTGCCTTCGGAATTGTGCACCGATGAAGAGTTTCTGCGACGGGCCTACCTCGACGCCACCGGGCGGTTGCCGACGGTCGAAGAGTCGGACCGGTTCCTGTCGGATGCCAGCCCGAACAAGCGTGACGCCCTGGTGGACGCCCTGGTTGAGACCGACGACTTCGCCTCGAACTGGACGCTGACACTGGGCGATGTGCTGCGGGCGAACGCCAAGCGGCTCAATCCCACCGGGGTCGCCAAGTTCCGCCAGTGGCTGTATGAGTGCGTCCGCACCGACATGCCGATGGACCAGTTTGCCCGTGACCTACTGACGGCCAAGGGGAGTGCCTACACCAATCCCGCCGCGAATTACTGGCGGGCCAGCCGCGACCCCCAGGATGCCACAGAAACCACCGCCCAGTTGTTCTTGGGTATTCGCATCCAGTGTGCGAAGTGCCACAACCACCCGTTCGAGCGGTGGACACAGGACAACTACTACGGAATTGGTGCAGCCTTTGCCCGCATCGGCCGCAAGAACGCCGCTGACGCGACCGAAGAGGTCATTTTCGTCGCCAAGGGAGGCGAGGTGACGCAGCCCCGCACCGGCAAGCAGATGAAGACCCACCTGCTGCTCAAGGGGGATGTGGATGTGCCGGCCGATCAGGATCGACGGGAAGTCTTCGCCAACTGGCTGACTTCGCCCGAGAACCCGTTCTTCGCGAAGGCTTCGGTCAATCGGATCTGGGGTCAACTGATGGGCCGCGGGATTGTCGAGCCAGTCGATGACTTCCGCGACTCGAACCCCGCTTCCAACGCCACGCTGCTCGAGCGGCTGGCCCAGGAGTTCACCAAGAACAACTTCAGCCGCAAGTGGGCGGTGAAGACCATCATGAAGAGCCGGACCTACCAGCTCAGCAGCCGGAAGAACCAGTTCAACGCGAACGACGAGATCTACTTCTCGCACGCCAACACCCGGCTGCTCTCGGCCGAGCAGTTGCTGGACGCGATCTGCGCGGTGACCTCGGTTCCTGAAACGTTCCCTGGTGCTCCCGCGGGAACCCGGGCGATTGAGCTGGTTGAGCCTCCGGCCGACCACTACTTCCTCAAGATCTTCGGTCAGCCCCAACGGGAAATGGCCTGTCAGTGCGAACGTTCGAACGAATCGAACCTCTCCCAGGCTCTGCAGATGATCAACGGACCTGTCGTTCACAACAAGCTGCGGGACGCCAAGGGACGCATCCATCAGATGGTGGAGGCGAACAAGTCGGACGATGAGATCATCACTCAGTTGTATCTCTCGGCCCTCTGCCGGAAGCCCGTCGAGAAAGAACTGGAAGCCGCGAAGAAGCACATTGCCAGCAATCCCGATCGCAAATTGGCGATGGAGGATGTGGGTTGGGCACTGCTGAATTCGAAGGAGTTCCTGTTCCAGCACTGATCCTCATCTCTCTGGGATGAGTGAGACGAATCGAACCGGGTCGGCATGACAACAGATGCCGACCCGGTTTTGCTTTTGACCTAGGCGCTGGGCAGCCGGGGGCACCTTTCGCAGTCCAGTTCCGCCGTCGCAAGCGGTCTTGCGCGGCGCGGCAGGGATGCGGTGCGGGGGCCCGGGCGTTCCAGGAGATTGCCGGTGGGAGTGTGATCCCCCTATGGATTCAGTCGCGCGGCCGGATTATGCTCGGGGAATGTCTCCAGCCGCCCCCATCACTCCCGAGCCTCAGATCACACTGAATCACGTGGTGGTGACACCCGAGAATGTGGTGTTGACGTTTCAGTTGGCAGGTCCGGGATCGCGTCTGGGGGCCTTTCTGATCGATCTGCTGCTGCGAATGGGCTTTTTCGGGGCCGTTGCTCTGATTGCCGCCACGGTCGGCCTGTTCGTGATGTCGCTGTCGATGGCCGGGCTGCTGGTGGTGTATTTCGTGTTGGATTGGCTCTATTTCACTCTCTGCGAGGGATTTCTGGGCGGGCAGACTCCGGGGAAGAAAATGTTCGGCCTGCGGGTGATCCATGAGGCGGGATATCCCATCTCGGGATGGGAGGCCGCCGTGCGGAACTTTGTGCGGGCGATGGACGCGGCTCCCTACCTCGCCGGGGGAAACCTGTCACTGGGGGTCTACGGAGTGGGCTGGTTGACGATGCTGGTGACCGGCAGTTTCCGTCGCCTGGGGGATTTGGCCGGGCAGACGATCGTGGTTCAGGAGCGGCGGGTGGCCGTTCCTCGGGAGCCGGTCATTCTCTCGAAGATCGAACCGCTTCCCCGTCGGGAGTTGGGGCGTTGGATTCCTCCCATCACCACCCTGGCGCTGATCGAGGAGTTTCTCGAACGCCGGCTGGTGCTCGATTACGCACGGGGCCATGCCATGTGTCGTGACCTGGCGCAAGTGCTGAGCCAACGACTCGAGTACAAGGGGCCGCGAGAGCTGGTCGAGCGCTACCCCATGGCATTTGTCGCGCGAGTTTACGCCACCTTTCATCCTGTGGAGGCGGGTGACGACTGGCGGGAAACCGAGCCACAGTCTGCGGCGGAGACGGCCCGGTCGGTTCCACTGGGGACAGGAGGATCGCGATGAACAAACGCCAGTTTGTCGCCCGACGTGAGGCCGAATGGAAGGCGTTCGAAGCTCTGCTCGACCGATTCCACAAGAGGGACCGCTCGCAGTGGGACGAAGACCAAGAGGGACAATTCTCCCGGAGGATGCGGGAAGTCTGCCACGATCTGTCGCTGGTGCAGTCACGCGGCTGGGGACGCTCGTTGACCAGTTACCTGAACGATCTCGTGACCCGGGGGCACAACACCTTTTACCGCGCTCCGCCCGCGCGCTTGCGGGGCCTGAGAGACTTCGTGGTCACCGGATTCCCCCGGGTGTTTCGCCGCAATCTGTGGTACTTCATCACCTCCTGCCTGCTGTTTTTCGGTCCCCTCGCGGTGACCTGGGTTCTGGTTCAGCGCGAGCCCGACCTCGCGCGGCGCATGGTCCCCATCCAGCAATTGGAACTGGCTGCCGAATCTTACGAGAGCGCCCCGAACGCCGCGGGCTCCAGTTGGCGGAAAACCAAGGACGACAGTGGCCAGCGTTTGATCATGGCCGGCTTCTACACCCAGCACAACATCAGCATCGCGTTCGACTGCTTTGGACGGGGAATTCTGTTGGGCATCGGTACGGCCTACACGCTGCTCTACAACGGAATTGCGATTGGAGCGATCGCGGGGTATCTGGTGGGAACCGGACGGCACTCCAAATTCCTGACCTTCGTCATCTCGCACGGCGCGTTCGAACTGGTGGCGATTGCCATCGCCGGGGGGGCGGGTTTGGTCCTGGGACATGCCCTGTTGCATCCCGGGCGACGATCGCGGCTCGAAGCGCTGGCGGAACGGGGCCGCGAGGCGATCCAACTCGCGGCCGGGGCGGGTGGCATGCTGCTGATTGCCGCGATGATCGAGGCGTTCTGGTCTCCCGCCGACATTCCCGATGTGCTGAAGGTGATGGTGGGCATCCTGCTGTGGATTCTGGTCGCCGTCTATCTGAGTCTGTCGGGACGGTGGGAGGATCGCGCGTCGTGAACCTTCGCCAGCCCACCATTCCGTTCACACCGCGAACGCTCGGGAACAATCTCGATTTGGCGATGCTGCTGTTGCGCTCGGGACTGCGGGGATATCTCGCGGCGTGGTGCTGGTGTACGGCACCGGCGGTTGCCCTGATTGCGGCGACCCACGGCATCCATGCATGGACGCTGCCCCAGGCGGGTGTGTTGTTCTTTGTGGCGGCGGGAGTGCTGGGAACCCTGGTCGCCTCACTCACGGGAGCGCTGGTCTTCGGGATCCCCCCTAAGCTGTCGCAGGCCTACCGCCTGTTGGGCCCCCATCCCTGGTGGTATCTCTTCCAGCGTTGTGTGCGATCGCTGCTGCAAATGCCGGCGTTTCTGCTGCTGCTGTATCCTGGATTGCTCCTCGCCTACCGTTGGCCCTTCCGGACGGAAGCCCGGGTGCTGCAGAACATTCAGCCCGCCCTGCATCGCCCCCGGGATACCCAGTTGCTCGACAAGCAGTCCACCCAATTGGGAGGAATCTGGATCACACTGTTTGGTCAGGGGCTGCTGCTCTGGGGAACATTGTTGCTGACCATCGACTTCGCCGCGACCTGGCTGCTGGGCACACCGGTCCTGTTCGGACGCCTGGGACTCGATCCCGCCTATGCGGACGACACGCGGGCCATCTTTCAGGCGACGATGAAATTCCTGTGGAGCGACCCGTTGGTACTGGCGGTGGAACTGGCCCTGACCCTGTTTGTGTTCCTGTATCTGCGCATCACCTGGTTTCTGATGTACATCGACCTCCGCGTGCGGAACGACTGCTGGGATGTGGAGCTGAAACTGCAGCAGGAGGCCGCCCAGCTTCAGCACGGGCTGCCGGGGAGGACCGATGCGACCGCCGCCTGACAACTCGGACCCGCCATCACCCTGCCTCGCCCCCACGTGCCGCGTCGGTTGGTTGGTTGTGGCGGCACTCATGGGTGCCGCCCGTTCCGGCCACGCCCAAGATGCGGCACTCGACGACCAGTTGATCCGGCAGCAATTGGACGAGGTGCTGGCCCAGCCTGAGTTCTCGCGTCTGCGGGTCGATCCTCCCCCCACGATTGATGCTCCCGGCTGGTTTCAGCGGTTCTTCGACTGGCTGCTGGATTTGTTCCCCAGTTGGAATTTTGACCCCAACACCTCGGGGTTGATCAGCTTTCTCAAGCTGGTGCCGTCGATCGTGGGAGTCATTCTCGCAGCAGGGCTCATCGTTCTGATCATCAAGCTGGTCAACAATTGGCGGTCGCGGCGGATTGCCGCGGAGGGAAATCTGCCATCCCTGAACCTGTCGGTTGCCGCGACCCCTCCCGGCGAACTGCCCGCCGATGAGTACCTCCGGCGGGCGCAGTTGGCCGCCGCGAATGGGATCTATTCCGAAGCGATCGCCCAACTGCTTTTGGGCACTCTCAGCGCGACCGAACGCAACGGAATGATCCGGTTCCGCAAGGGGTTGACCTATCGAGATTACCGCCGGGCACTGCGCAAGTTGCGGCCCGCCCAAGAGGCGTTTCAACAGCTCTGCGGCATTTACCTTCCCGTGGGATTTGGCCGCCGCCAGGCCAGCCAGGATCAATACGAAGCATCGCTCGGGCACTATCGGCAGGTGGTTCACTCGGTGGAGACGTCCCTGCGGTCGACGCCGGCCCCGCCCGCCATCGCGACAGCCGAATCGTCAGCCAACCCACAGGCATCCTGACATGTGATCACGATACAGCCCCGCGCGGGTGTCACCGTATCCGGCCCGCGCCCCGACGGGTGGTGACCGCGGTGTCAGCCGGTGGTCCGGCGACGATTGACCGGATTGTCGACGAGGAATTGGTCCAGCTTCTTGCGACCCATTTCCCGAACCCCCTGCTTCGCCCGCGCCTCCATATCGGGAGGAATATCAAGCCCCGTCTGCTTTTCGATCAGGTCTTCGATCCGATGCACCCAATCCAACACTGGCCCGAAGGTCGGCTTGACCTGTCGGAACCACTTCCAAAAATCCTCAGGCAGATCGTCCTGCCAGACGATCAAGCCGTCCGCGAAGCGGAAACTCGAAATCACATCATTCGTGACCTTCAAAGGCTCGCCCCCCCCCCTCCGGAACCAGCCGATACTCGCAATGCCACTTAACGCTTCCTGCATTTCCCGTGACGGAGAGCTCTGTCACACGAACCTCAATCGGGTGCTCGACCTGGGCAGGATGCTTGGGGGTGGTGATCATGGTCCACATCGTCCCCACCTCATCGCCGTGGAGATGAAACCCAACGTCCTGAAACTCCACATCGGGATGCAGGCAGGTCCGCATTCCCAGAGCATCCCGTCGCGCGAAACAGTCGAAGAATCGCTGGAGTGTCTGAAGGTTGAGTTCCTCTTTGACGATGGGTTGACCGTTCCGCATATCCCGGGCTTGGCGCCGGGCATTGCGGCTGTCTTCATAAGCCAGGCGCCGCACCTGGTTGAGGCTGCCCAATGGCAGGTGCTCGACCAGTGCATGCCAGGGATCGAACTCCAGCGCTTCGGCGAAGTGTGCCGGAATCGAGCGAGCAAAGTCCTGCTCGGGGATGGTGATTGTGGCGAGGGTGATGCAGGGAGCGCCGGTCCAGGGATCGGAGGCGTCTTCGAGAGGCATCCGTTCGAGATCCGACTGCAACTGAATGCCAAACGCAAACCGCATGGCAAACCCGGGTTGGGCCAGAGTGTCGCGCAACGCCGCGGAGAGCTTGTCTGGGGCGTCTTGGCCCAGGGGCAGCGGGTTCTCGACGGGCAAAGGCCGGGCGAACCAACGACCAGCCCGAGGGCCAAATTGATAGGGGGTCTGGCTGTGGTACTCGGCCCCCAGCACATTCCCCGGCTGCGAGAAGAACCTCGCCAACACCGGGAACTTTTTCACCAGTTCCAGGGCCTGTTGACGTGCCACCGCGGCGGGATCCGTGGGGGGAGTCCCCGATGGCGGTACAGCCGGCGGGGACAGTTTCATCTGGAGAAACTCCAAAAAATGCCGGGCATCCCGGGCGAAAAACACCGGATGATCGACCAGCAGAAAATCGTGGACGCGCGACCGAGCGGGATCTCCTCCGGCCCGTTGACCGGGAACATCCAGGATCTGGATGGCCATCCCATGCACATCAGGCGGACGCTGGTCTGTGGTATTCCGGCCATTCGAGAAGCGAATCCAGGCATCAAACACACGGGGCTCCGAGAACAGCCCCACACGGTGTTCGGCCGGGAGATCAGACACCTCGAACAGCGCCCGAACCACACCAATCGTTCCCGGATGCTGCCCACGCAGGTCCATCCCCGAAGCCTGATGCAGCAACCCCATCTTTTGTCGAATTTCCGCAAAGAGGGCATGAGTCGCCGAGTCTTGGGAGTTCATGAGGGCCACCTCCAGAGAAATAACCGGTGCTTGGAAAAGACGAGGAACGCCAGAAATCAAATCCCGTTTTATTGTGTGTAACAAGGTCGAATCGAGGACGCAAGTTTGTTGGAAGCTCACAGCGAAACCACGAAATCAGTCTCGCGCGTCGACCGTACACCGGCCTGACCATCGGTCCGCAGGGCCAAGCGGGTTTGCATGTGCGATCACCAGCCGCGCTGGGCTGTCGAGGGGAGGGCGCGCCACGGCTGGAACCCGTTGACATCTGTTTCCACATCGCCTGGAGCGTCCGCCAGCCCCCGGCGCTCTTGCCCCCGGTGCTCTTGCCCCCGGTGCTCTTGCAGAGCCCCGAAGTCAGCCTTCCCCCTTGATTTGAGCCCGCTGCCTTGCGGTTGGAACCAATCCAGACGGTCTGCGTAAAGTGCCCCCTCGATACCCCCAACCTATACACTCGCAATCACCGAATTCCTTCGATGTTCTCGATGTTTGTGGCGGTCTCGCGACCGGA
>JBKCTR010000347.1:0-4806 GCA_046318755.1 Planctomycetaceae bacterium | reverse complement strand
TCGCAAAACAGCCAGGGACGGTTGTTGACCCGCGGACTTCTCACTGGCACCGACCAGCAGGTCACTGTGTGGCCCCCTGTTCCTTCCACCGGACGGCGGCTGGCCGTCGCGCTGCTGGTGCTGTGCTGCCTGACCGGGGCGGGATGTCAGAAGATGCGGTTGCGGGCCCAAAAGCCCGACTCGGACGAAGTCGGCGAGATGAAGGCTCGAACACTCAGCTTCATCGGCGACCAGGTGGCGGTCACGGGGCTGCACCAGATCCAGATTGAGTCGGTGGGATTGGTGGTGAATCTCGACGGCACGGGGGGAGATTCTCCTCCGTCGCTCTATCGTCGGCTGTTGATTGAAGACATGCAGAAGCGCGGGGTGCGCAGCCCGCAATCGCTGTTGCAAGACCCCAATTCGACCCTGGTGGTGGTCCGCGCCACACTTCCCCCCTCGATTCGTGTGGGGGAACGGTTCGACGTCGAGGTGGCCATTCCCGAGGCCAGCGAGGCCAGCAGCCTGCGCGGCGGCTACCTGCTCGAGGCCAACCTGGCCGAGCAGGCCATGGTGCCGGGCAAGGGACCCAAGTCGGGCCACACCATGGGGAAGGCCGAAGGGCCGATCTTGGTCTCGACGGGCGATGTGGGAGAAGGGGCCAAGGCCTCGGTCCTGAAGCGCGGGCGGATCCCGGGCGGAGGGGTCTACACCGGCGGCCTGTTGAAGCAGGACCGTTTGTTGGGACTCTACCTCAAGAACGAACTGCGGGGTGGCCGCCAGACGGAACGGATCTCCGAGGCGATTGGCCGGCGGTTCTTCGACATGGTCCAGGGACGCAAGGTTCCCATGGCCAAAGCCAAGACCGACCAGTACATCGAGCTGCGGGTTCCGGAACGTTACCGCGACAACTACATGCATTATCTCTCGGTGATCCGCGCCATCGCGATCAACGAAACGACCGTTGAGCAGCGCGAACGGCTGGAACGGCTGCGGAGAAAACTCTTCACCCCCGAGACGGCCGGTCGCGGCGCCCTGGAGCTCGAGGCGATTGGTTCCCCCGAGGCGAAACTGATTCTGCGCGAAGGGGTCGAACATCCGAATGCCGAGGTGCGGTTCTACGCGGCCGACGCCCTGGCCTACATGGGGGATTCCGCCGGCGCCCGCGTGCTGGTGGCCGCCGCCCGTGACGAACCGGCGTTCCGCGTCTTCGCCCTCGCCGCCCTGGCGACCCTCGACCGCGATCGCGAGACCATCGAGTCGCTCCGCGGCCTGATGACGCAGCCCACGCTGGAAGAGTCGGATGGCGTCCAGAAGGAAATCTGGAGTGCCGAGACGCGCTATGGTGCCTTCCGCGCCCTCGAATCGATCGACCGCAACCACGAGATCGTCAAGGGCGATTCCATCTACGGCGACTCGGTGTTGCGCAGTCTGGAAACTCCCGATGGAGAGAAGAAGAAGGGGAAGAAGCCCCGTCCGGAATTCGTGCTGTACCTGATCGACTCGCCAGGAGAACCCCTGGTGCACATGACCCGCCACCGCAAGTCGGAGGTGACGCTGTTCGGTTCGGAACAGAAACTGAAGACTCCCATCAGTCTCGAGGCGGGCCACATTCTGGTGACCGCCCCGTCGGGCAGCGACGTGGTCACCATCAGCCGCTTCGAGCCGGGGCGCGAATCGCAACGCGTCCAGACCTCGACCCGGCTGGCCGAGGTGGTGCGTGCCGTGGGGAAACTCGATGGCAGCTATCCCGACGTCGCCCAACTGCTGGTGATGGCCGAGAAGCAGTCGAACCTGGAAGGACGCCTCGAATTCGACGCCCTGCCCAAGGCGGGCCGCATTTACTACCGCGACAAGGTGGGAACCATCCCGGGTGAATTGGCCCAGGGAGGGACCAAGGTGCGCGTGGGGAATGAAGAGCAGGCCCCCAACATCTTCCCCAGCCTCGCCCCGGCCAAGAAGAGCAAGGAGAAGTTCGCGAATGGGCCGGTCGGTTCCGACGCCGATGCCGCGGACGCCGATTCGGCCGACGGAGACTTCAGCGACTCCACCGCCGAGGCGGACGAAGAGAGCAGCACCCCGGCCCGCAAACGCGGCCTGCTGAACCTGCTGCAGCGCAAGTAAGCGAGCTGGCCCCCGACGGCCGACGAGTGATGACTTTTCTGGTTCCTGGTCTTGAAGTTTTCCTGGCGGTCCGATGCTGAAGGCGCTCGAACTGTTCGGCTTCAAGAGTTTCGCCGACCGCACAGCGTTCGACTTCGCCCCGGGCATCACCTGCGTGGTGGGGCCGAATGGGTCGGGCAAGAGCAACGTCGTCGATGCCATCAAGTGGATCCTGGGGGACCAGAGCCCGAAGAGTCTGCGCGGCAAAGAGATGACCGACGTCATCTTCAATGGTTCGTCCAGCCGCAAACCGGCCGGTTTCGCCGAGGCCCTGCTGACCTTCGACAACACCCAGCGCGTGCTGCGGATCGATGCCGATGAGGTGGTCATCGGCCGGCGCATCTATCGCAGTGGTGAGGCGGAATACCTCATCAACCGCATCCCGGCCCGCCTGAAGGACATCAAGGACCTGTTCCTGGGGACCGGCGCGGGAACGGCCGCCTACAGCATTATCGAGCAGGGACGGGTCGACCAATTGCTGCAGGCCAGCAATACCTCTCGCCGAACGGTGGTCGAAGAGGCGGCAGGCAGCAGCCGGTTCAAGCTGCGCAAGGTCGATGCCGAGCGCAAGCTGGAACGGGTGGCCCAGAACCTGCTGCGTCTGACCGACATCGTCAAAGAGGTCGAGACTCAACTGACCACCACCCGCAGCCAGGCGTCGAAGGCCGCCAAGTTCCGCGAGTAGTCCCAGGAACTGCGGGCTCTGCGCACCGGCTCGGCCGCCGATGACCACCGCGAGCTCACCGGCCGGCTCGATCTGCTGCAACAACAGCGGGAACAGTGGACCGCCCAGGTCGAAGCGGTGCGGGCCGAAGCCCTCGATGTCGAAGGGCAGCAGCGGTCGTACCAGGGAGAGCTGACTCTGGCCGAAGATCGCCTCCGCGAGTCCGAGCGGGCCGAGGCCGAGCACCGCGAACTGGTCGCCCGCCACGAGGCCACGCTCAGGCACCAGGCCCTGCGGTTGCAAGAGCTCGATGGCGAATACCAACGGCTCGACGAGCAGCAGCGCGACTTGGCCCAACGGGCCCAGGAAGTGGCCGGCGAACTCGAGCAGACCGAGGCCGACCTGAGTGCCTTTGGCGGCGAACTCGCTCGTCGCCAGGAGAGAATCGACCAAGCGGCCCGGGAAGCGGCCGAAGCGGCGGAGCGGCTGACCCAGTTGCGCGAAGAACGCGAGACACGGCAACAGGCGATCTTGACCGCCGTCCGGCAGATCTCGACCCTCGGCAGTCGCTCGGCAGCTCTCTCGGCCCAGTGCGATCAACGGGCCCGGGCCCTCGCCGAGGTGGAATCGCAAGCGGCCGAGGCGACCGCGCGGCTGGCCCATGCCGAGGAAGAGGCGGCCCGCTGCCGGCAGGCCCTGGAGCAGGCGGTGGAGTCGCAGACGCAGTCGCGAGTTCGCCAGCAGCAGTTGCAGGCCCGGCGCGGCACCCTGCAGGCCGACCAGGCCGAGTTGCTTCAGACGCTGTCGGCCGCCCGGGAGCAGCGGGCGTCGCTGTTGGCCCGGCGGACCCTCTTGGAAGAGTTCGAACGCCGCCAGGATGGTGTGGGGGTGGGGGTACGCGAGATTCTGGGCCTCGCGGCCCAACAGGCGGGCCCCCCCTGGCACCACGTGGTGGGGCATGTGATCGCTCAGGTCGAGTGCGACATCGAGAATGCCGCCCTCGTGGAAGTGGCCCTGGGGGCGCGGGCCCAGTTCGTCATTCTCGACGACGCGGGGCCCTTGCTGGCGGCCCTGCGTGGAGGAACCTGCCGCATTTCGGGACGGGTGGGGTTCCTGGTCATGCCGCATTCGATGGACCAGGACGAGTCGCGTGGGCGGCTGGAATCGCAGACCGAGCGGAACAGTGTCGACCTGTCGCAATACGCCGGCGTGGTCTGCCGGGCCGACGCTCTGAGCCGCACCCCCCCCTCGCTCCCCGGAGTGGCCGCCCATCTGCTGGCCGACACCTGGGTGGTCCGCAGCCTCGAAGTGGCCACACAGCTTCTGCCGCTCACCGGCTCGCGCGTCCGGTATGTCACCCTGCAGGGGGAATTGCTGGAGGGGAACGGCAACCTGCACATGGGGAGTTTCGCGGGGGAATCGACCACCATTTCCCGCAAAAGCGAGCTGCGCACCATCCGCAGTGAATTGCTGAAGGCCGACCGGCAGATCGCCTCGTCGGAACAGGGGTTGGCCGCACTGCGGACCGAGCAGGGCGCGCTGGCCCAGGAAGAGTCGCAGTTGCAGTTCGATGCCGACCTGGCGGCCCATCACCTGGCCGAACAGCGATCGGCCAGCTCGGGGGCCGAACTGGAGTCGCAGCGGGCGCGGCAACGGCTCGATCAATTGCAGGCCGAAGGCGAACGCCTGGCGGCCGAGCTGGAGGAACTGCGCCCGGCCGCCGAGGCGGCCGTCCGTGAACTCGCCGACGCGGAAGCCGCTCAGGTCCGTTTGCAGGAGGAATTGCAGGAGTGCGACCAGCAACTGGCCGCCTGGGAAGAGCAGTCGCGCGAGACACGCGAACGGCACACCCGCGAACTGCGGGACCAGAGCCGCTTCGAGGAACGTCTGCAGAACCTGCAACAGTCCCGTTCGCGGCTCGATCAGGAACGATTCCAGCGCGACCGGCAGCATGATGAGGCCGAACGGCGGTTCCAGACCCTCGCGGCACGCCGCGAACA
>JBKCTR010000346.1:0-4962 GCA_046318755.1 Planctomycetaceae bacterium | reverse complement strand
GGCGATTGGCGGTGATTTTTCGCGGCAGTCTTCCGGGGATGGATCCCGGAAGAGCGCACTCGTCCACCGGGGACATTGGGCTCCCCCAGATTCAAACTCCATGCAGCGCGTCGCAGTTTTGGGTTCGACCGGCTCGATTGGCACGAATTGCCTCGAGGTGATCGGTGCCCTGCCCGGGCAACTCTCGCTGCACGGGGTGGCTGCCCGCCAGAGCTGGCAGGCCCTGGGAGAGCAGTCGCGGCGGTTTGCCCCGCGCTATGCGGTGCTGCAAGATTCCGCCTTGAGTTCCACGGTGCCGCGCGACGCCTTCAGTCCGCGGACCGAGCTGCTGTTTGGCCCTGATGCGGTGGCCCGGCTGGCGAGCGATCCCGAAGTCGATGTGGTTGTTTCGAGCATTGTGGGGGCGGCGGGGCTGGCGGGGACCTGGGCAGCGCTCGAGGCGGGGAAGCGGGTCTGCCTGGCGAACAAAGAAACGCTGGTTGTGGCCGGTCCGCTGGTGATGGATCTGGCCCGGCAAAGGGGGGTTGCGCTGTTGCCAGTCGACAGCGAGCACAGTGCGATTTTCCAGGCGTTGCAGTCGGGCCGCCCGCAGGAAGTTCGCCGCATTGTACTGACGGCCAGTGGCGGCCCCTTTCGGGGCTGGACCCAGGCCCAACTTGAGCAGGTGACCCCCGAGATGGCCTTGCGGCATCCCAACTGGAAAATGGGGCCCAAGATCACCATCGACTCGGCGACGCTGATGAACAAGGCGCTCGAGGTGATCGAGGCCCGCTGGTTGTTCGACCTGGGACCCGACCAGATCGAGGTCGTGGTGCATCCCCAGTCGATCATCCATTCGTTTGTCGAGTTCGTGGACGGTTCGGTCATCGCCCAATTGGGGCCGCCGGATATGAAATTGCCCATTCAGTACGCGTTGACGTTTCCGGAGCGGCTGGATGGGCCCGCCCCCCGGCTCGACTGGTCTCAAAAAATGCAGCTTGATTTTCACCCCCCGGATCTCGAAACATTCCCTGCATTGGCTCTGGGGTTCGAGGTCGCCCGAAAGGGGGGCACGTGCGGAGCGGTGCTCAATGCCGCCAACGAGCGTGCGGTGGAGCTGTTCCTCCAGGGCCAGTTGCGGTTCGTCGACATTCCCCGCGCGTGTCGCGCGGTCTTGAATAACCACACATTCGCTGCGCGGCCGTCGCTGGGTGACCTGGTGCACCTCGACCGCTGGGCACGGGACGAGGTGACACGATGGAATTCCTGAGTTCGCTCTCCAACATCAGCAGCATTCTGCTGACGGCCCTGGGGCTGGGGTTGGTGATCTTCATCCACGAGTTGGGACACTTCGCCGTCGCCAAGTGGTGCGACGTGAAGGTCGAGCGGTTCAGCATTGGGTTTGGCCCACTGCTGTGGAAGTTCGTCCGGGGAGAGACCGAATACGCCCTCTCGCTGCTGCCCTTGGGGGGCTATGTGAAAATGCTCGGTCAGGATGATGGCGATCCCTCGCAGATGACCAGCGATCAGATCGCCCGCGACCCCCGGTCGTACCCCGCCAAATCGGTCCCCCAGCGGATGGCCATCATCTCGGCGGGGGTGATCATGAATCTCATTTCGGCCGTGTTGTTCTTCATTCTCTCGTTCCTCTTGGCGGTGCATGAGAATCCGGCAGTGATTGGTACGGTCATTCCCGGGATGGCGGCCTGGCAGGGGGGCCTGCGTCCGGGGGACAAGGTGGTCCGGATTGGCCACCGCGCGTCGAACAAGCTCGAATTTACCGCGCTGCAGCGCGAAGTAGCCCTGTCGAGCGAGGGGCAACAGATTCAGATTGAAGTCGAGCGGGCTGGCAAACGCATTTCGACGTATGTTGAGCCTCAGCGGAACACCCAGAACCCCGACGAACTGTTCCCCACCATCTACACCGAAGCCGAGCTGTCGCTCAATCTCGCCCGAATGGCCGATCCGAAACAGCGGCCGGTTGTTCCCGGCCTGGCCGCCGAGCGGGCCGAGCCCCCCTTCCTCTCGGGGGACCAACTGGTGGCGGTCGAGGGAATTCCGCTGGAGTCGTTCACACAGTGTCAGACTCTGCTGGCCAAGCACCGGGGCGAGTCGATCCAGATTGCCGTGCGGCGCGCCGATGTGCCGGCCGATGGCCCCGTGACGGAAATCACGGTCGGCCCCAATCCGTTCCGGTTGCTGGGGGTGCAGATGGCGATTGGCAAGATTCACTCGATCCAGCGGGGCAGCCCCGCCGATCAGGGGAGTGGAGACAACCGCCTGCGCGTGGGTGACACCATCGTCGCAGTGGCCGCCGGCGATCAAACCCTGCAGGTGGGCCGCGACATCGACCCCCTGCGACTTCCCGATTTCTGCTCGCAGCACGCGGGTCAGGAAGTGACCTTCACCGCCCGCCGCGAAGTGAATGGCGGCCAGCCCACGACCGTCGAAGTGAAAGTGACTCCCGAGGCACGTGAGGAATGGATCGAGCGCCCGCTCGACGCCATTCCCAACTGCCCGCTGGCCATTGCCTCGGTGGGGATCGCCTACCATGTGCTGCATCGGGTGGTGTTCGTGGAAGAGGGCAGTCCCGCCGCCGAGGGGGGAATCCGCGAGGGAGACAACATTCTCTCTCTGAAAATCATCCCCAGCAGCCGCCCCGACGGAACCAACTTCCCCGCCGTCGAAGAGAAAGTCTCGCTGGGGGATGACCGACTGAATTGGCCCGGAGCCTTCCTGCTGATGCAGAACTACCCCGGGCAGGATGTCGAGCTGGAGGTGAAGTCGGCCGACGGCTCGGCACCCCGCAAGGTCACCCTGTCTCCGGTCCTCAGCTCGGACTGGTTCTTTCCCATGCGGGGGCTCCGTCCCACCCCGCGCCGCGTGCTGACCCGGGCCGATAGCCTGGGAGAGGCGGTCACCCTGGGACTCGACCAGATGTCGAGCGAGCTGACCGGCATGTACCTGACCATTCCCCGGCTGCTGAGTGGGCGGATTTCCCACAAGGCGATGGGGGGACCGATTGCGATCGCCGGGACCACCTTTCATTTCGCCCGTGAAGGCTATGGCGACCTGTTGCGCATCCTGGCGATGATCAGCGTCAGCCTGGCAGTGCTGAACTTCCTCCCCATTCCTGTGCTGGACGGAGGGCACTTCGTCTTTCTGTTGTGGGAATGGATTCGCGGCAAACCCCCCAATGAACGGGTGGTGATTACCGCCACGTGGATCGGCTTGGCGATGATCCTCAGCCTGATGGTCTTCGTGCTCTTCCGCGATGTGACCCGCCTTGTGGGATAATCCCCCTGGGTCGTCCGAACGGCAACAGCCCACTTACCAATCCTGAATCTGCTTCACGGGGTCGACCAACGCGTGGTCGGCCCCGTTGCCATTTGTGTCTGGAGGTTTGCGTGCTCCAGTCCGGTTTTTGCGAACGGCGTGCGAGACAGAAGGGGCGATTGAGGCGGGATCGGTCGTCGCACCCGTCCGGACACGATTGAGACAACCTGGTCACCCGGTTGCCCTGCGGCTGCTGCCCAGGACCTCTCTCGCCCGAGAGGTCGATGTGGAGGCGGCGTATCAGCCGCTCTCGCTCCCGGCCACCCACCACTGCCCGTGCAGGTTGCGCAGAGCGAGGCAGGCCACGTTGGGAACCGGCCAGCCCCGCCGCCAGACTACAAACTGCCGCATCGAGTCGGCCGTGGGGGTCAATCGCCCCGTCAGCACCGCCAGGGCGACCCCGCGCATGAACTGCTCGTGGCTGAAGACCACGCTGAAGCCCCGCCAGCCGGCTGCTTCGGTCAGAAACCCGTGCACTCGCTCGACCAGTTCGGCATAGGTTTCTCCCCGCCCCGCCTCGCGGTGGTGCGGATCGAGCCGGTCCCAATAGGCATCGACCAACGGGACCCGTTCCTGCCAGGTGATGGGCCGGTCGCCCGGGAACCACAGATAGCTGAATTCGTGGACTGGTCGTTCCAGAGACTCGGCCTGGGGATTGGCTTCGAGCAGGGGGAGTGCCGTCTGCCGCGAGCGCACAAACGAGGAATGCACAATGCGGTCGGGGGGGCGGGGAACGCGGGCGACAAACGCCCGAGCCTGCAGCTCCCCCAGGTGCGATAGCGGTATGCTGGGATAGTCGCGGGCCGGTTCCCCCGCATTGGCGGTGCTTTGACCATGCCGAACCAGCCAGATCAGATCTCCCGTCATCCGCCGCTCTCTCCCCTCTTGTTCCGCCGTTTGTTTGAGCCGGGCGATGGCCCATCCAGGTCATTGCGCCGACGAGCGGCACGCCATTGGGTGGGGGGCGGCAGGTGTTTGGCCACGGCTGCTGGGCCGTCTTTCACCAGGCTGGCCCCCCGTCCGCTCCCGCCCCCAGGTGTGATGGGCGGACGTGGTCTCGGCGGCAGTGTACTGGCCCGGTCGACCGCCGCTCAACGGCAGGTCGGTCGAAGCGGGGGGGACTCTCGCTCAACCCTCGGTCGGTCAATCCAGGTAGGGATACATGTTCTGGCGGGTGGGATCGCACAGCCCGGCCAGGTTGAAGGGGGCGATTTCGTGCGCGACCCACGCCTGGAACTCGGCTGCCTCGTGGGGAGTGCTGGGTCCCCTCGCAAGCCGACGCCGCAGCTCGGCCGCAGTGCGGTCGAGACGCCCCCGGTAATCGGGCTGGTCCGCGAGCAGGAAGTCGTCATGAATGCCAGCACACCCCTGCCGACGGCGCACCTCGCTGAAGATCGCTCCGGCGAAGTAGACCATCGCGAACGAGGTGAACAGCCGAAAATCGGCGAACGCCTCGTAACTCGCCGCCACCACCTGGTCGAGCACGTCGACCTCGCGGGTGAGTTGGGCGTCGTAACGGGCCAGTCCCGCGGCCAGAGCCGGATGTCCCCAATGGGTCCCCAGCAGGTCGCACAGCCGTTCGACCCCGCGCAGAGTGTGGGCGTTCCCCGTGCTGTGCAGGGCGTCGAGGCCATAGGCGCTGAAGGG
>JBKCTR010000345.1:0-2929 GCA_046318755.1 Planctomycetaceae bacterium | reverse complement strand
TTGGTCCGGGTCATTGATGAATCCGGCGAAGACTCCCTCGATCCTGCCAGGTTCTTTGTCGCGATCGAGGTCCCCCGGTCGGCAGTCAAGGCGTTTGCGATTCGGTCGGCCTGACTGCGCACGTCTTTCACGGGGGCACTTCCTGGATGGACCTCAACGGTTTGTCCTCAACGGTTGGCCGGACGGTAGGGCGGCAAGCACTGTTCGGGTCACGGGCTCTCCCCATCAGGCCCCGCACCTGTCAAACTGGGAAACACACACAGTTTGAGGGGGCTCCCGGGAACTTCCCCACGTCTCCGGGGGGACCGGGACGATGCTCAACGATGAGTGTGCGTTGCGTGTCGGCTCAACCTGCCGTCCTGCGGTTCGAACGCGCCCCGGTTTCACCCAGCGAGCAGGGAGGCTCGTGAGATGGCCTATCGTCCCGTCCGGTCGTGGATTGCCAACCGCATCGCCCGGCATGCCGTCTTGCCCATTCTGCACCGCCGTCAGGCTTTGCAGTTCGAACAGCGCTGCCGGTCCGCCCGGCGGGTCCAGCTCGACCTGCTGCAGAAGCTGGTGCACTTCGGAGGCGAGACCGCCCTGGGGCGCGACTTTGGCCTGCGTCACGTTCGCTCGGTCGCCGACTTCCGCCGGCAATTGCCGATCGCCGGTTACGACCACTTCGTTCCCTATATCGACCGGGTGGCGGCGGGGGAGACCTCGGCCCTGTTTCCCGAGCGTGAAGAAATCCTCACCTTTGTGCAGACCAGTGCCACCACCGGGAAGCCCAAACTCTTCCCGGCCAACCGCACCTGGTTCCAGTATTACCAGCGGGGCTGGGATGTCTGGGGCGTGCAGGCCTTCACCGATCATCCCGACATGTTCGGGTTGCCCATTCTGCAGCTCAGCACGTCGTGGAAACTGGGAACCACGTCGGGGGGCCACAACATCTCGGTCAGCAGCGCCCTGATCGAGCGGTATCAAAGCCACTTCGTCCGCAAACATTATGCCCTGCCCCCGCAGGTCACCCAGATTAAAGACTCCAACGCCCGGGGCTATACTATTGCCCGCATTGCCGCGATGGGTCCCATCGGCCTGATGAGCACAGTCACCCCCTCGCTGTTTCTGCGAATTGCCGACTGTGTCCGCGAGTTTGGCCCACAGTTGGTGTATGACCTGCAACACGGCACCCTCGACCGGGGATTCGACATTCCCGCCGAGATTCGCCCGGTGCTGGAACGGCTCGTCGCCCGGCCGATGCCCCGGCGAGCGGCGGAATTGGCCGGGATCCTGAAGGCGAACGGGCAACTCTTGCCACGCGACATCTGGACTCCCCAGCTCATTTCGTGCTGGCTGGGGGGGACGGCCGGATTGCAATCGGCCCGCCTTCCCGAGATGGGGGGGCCCGCGCCGCTGCGCGACCAGGGGCTGCTCTCTTCCGAGGGCCGGCACACCCTCCCACTGGCCGACGGGGTGCCATTTGGCCCCCTCACCGTCGACGCCAACTTCTATGAGTTCATTCCCGTGAGTGAGGCGGAGTCGGCCCAGCCTTTGGTGCTCGAGGCCCATGAACTCCAAGAGGGACAAGACTACCTGTTGATCTTCTCAACCTTTGGCGGCCTGTACCGCTACGACATTGGCGATATTGTCCGTTGCCGGGGTTGGTACGGCGAGACCCCGGTGCTCGAGTTCCTGCAGAAAGCCGGGGGGTACTGCGATCTCGAAGGGGAAAAACTCTCGGCCCACACCGTCTGTGCGGCCATGGCCGTGGCGGAGCAGCAAACTGGCCTGTCGCTGCGGCATTTCACCGTGGCCCCCTTGCGGCGCCCCCAGGAATTGCCCCGGTACGGGGTGTTGATCGAGCAGAATGAACTTCCCGATCTGGACCAGGGCTTGCGGCTGGTGCGGGCCTTCGATCAGGAACTGCGACGGACCGTACTGATTTATGGCAACACCCGGAACAACCGGATCCTGGGGTCCCCCCTGTTGGTCCGACTGCAGCCGGGATCCTGGACCAGGATGATCGATGCGGAAGTGCAGGGGCGCGGAGCGAACGAGACCCAATACAAGCACAAACCGCTGGTGTCTGACCTGCAATATCTCAAGAAGCTGACCGTGGTCGACCTGCACGACTCGAGCCTTGAGCCGGCGGTGCGTCGGGCCGCCTGACTCGACATCGCCCCCCCACCCGCTTGTGAACACATGTGAGGGGGAAGGCTTCCCACCCGAGCGAACCAGCCGAACGACACCCCCAGGGCACCCCTCGATGAAAAACGGGGGGTGCCCTCGGTTTTTTGATCGCCTCGAATGGGGCTGTATGTCACCTGGCGTGGTGCAGGCCCGACCGCTGACTCCCACGGAATCGGTTGGGATCCGTGGGGTCTCGATCGCTGTTGACTGGGGTGGCCGGGGTGCAGGTTAGGCCAGTGCGCAAGTTAGACCAGTGCTCAGGTTGGGCCAGTCGCGAGCTGGGGGCGAACTCGGGTTTGGGGGGCTGCCGTGCCGGGTGGGCTTCGGCACTGGCTGAAGGGCCGGTCGGGTCTCGGAACGAATCTCAGGCCCGAGGATGACCGGGGCCATGACGTTGGCTGACATGGCCCACGCGAGCGCAGGCAATTTGCGGGGTTTGGGTGGCTCTGCGAGCGGGTCTGATTGGCGAACCGAGAGGGGCCACCAGTCGGAACAAACCAGGCACTATCCTGATAAAGCCATATGCAACATGAACTTACGATGCACACCCAGGCCGGAACGGCAAGTCCGGCATTTCAGAAATTTCAGGCACAATCGCTACAGCCTACCCGACCCACACGCCGATACCTTAGCTAGGTCCATTTTCCTGCGCGACGTGTCCGGCAGGAATCTTCGGAAGGGATGCCTCGGTGGGACTCCCAGATAGCGAAGGATACTCTGATGCGGATTCCATCCTGGAAAGCTCTGGTTCACGGCC
>JBKCTR010000344.1:0-31476 GCA_046318755.1 Planctomycetaceae bacterium | reverse complement strand
CGGGGGCTGATGGCGGTGGGGGTGGCGCTGGGATTTGGCTCGCATCTGGTACTGGATGAGATTTACAGCGTGACCTGGAACGGAGGCCGGCTGCAATTGAAGGCTTCGGCCGGAAGTGCCGTCAAAATGGTGGGTCCGTCGTGGCCGGTCAACTTCCTGGTGTTTGGTATTGCCCTCACCCTGGGGTACGCCGTGTTGCTGGATGGCGGATTTGCCAACGTGCCGACGGAGCGGACCGGCGTGGCCCAGGCACCGCTTCGTGATTCGCCATCGCAGACACAGATCCGGCAGGGGAGCCAGGCCGCGCGACCCGCTCTGGCGCCAGAGGAACAATTGCTTCTCCGCGCGGAGGGAGACGAGGAGCAGATTGCTGTGAAGCCCGAACGCTGGAAATCGATCCGCCGGTGATCGACCGGCAACATCGTCAAGCGAGGTCCCGGGAGCCCGGAACCCGGTCAGTCGGACGCTCAGGGTGACCAGGCTGTGAGGGGGCTGTCTACAATCTCGCTCGTCCATTCCGCTCCTGCCCCCGGCCGCTCCATGTCCTCTGCTGTTGCCCATCGTCTGGAACGCTTCCTCGGATGGTTGGTTGAGCACCGCGCGGCGGGTTTTGTGCTGGCCTGTGTGTTGACGGCGTGTGCCATTCCGATCTCGCGCCGGCTGCAGTTTGATCAGTCGATCGAAGCGCTGTTCGCACAAGACAATCGTCGGTTGGTGGAATTTCGCGAGAGCCGGGGATTGTTCGGCGGCGATGAACTGATCCTCGTCGCCTGGCGAGATCCCGAGTTGTTCGATTCGCAGGCGAACCTGTTTCGGCCCGCCCGGTTGAAGGTGGTGGCGGAACTTGCGGAGTCGTTGTCTCACATTCCCGGTGTTCGGCCCGAGTCGACCCAGGATTTGGCCACACTGGTGGGGAGAGCGCAGGGAATGGCGCGCTTACCGGGGTTGGGAGCCCTGGAACAGCGCACCCGGGAACTGGCGCGGGGAATGGTTTTGGGGAATGATAATTTCACGACGGCGGTGGTGCTGCGCCTGGTTCCGTTGGCCGACGCGCCGCTCGGCCGAGGCGAGACCATTCGCCAGGTGCGACAGGTGTGCGACCAGTTTCGGGAGAAAACCGGACTGGAACCTGCGGTGGTGGGCGAACCTGTGCAGGTGCACGACATGTTTCAGTATGTCGAACAGGATGGAGGCCGACTGGGAGTCTGGTCGACCGTGCTGCTCCTGGGGGTGATCCTGGTGCTGTTCCGCAATCTGCGGTGGACTCTGGTGCCCCTGGCGGTGGTTTGGGCGACGGTCTATTGGACCCGGGCGGCGTTGGTGCTGCTGGGGCTGCGGCTGAGCATGGTCAGCTCGATGCTGACCTCGCTGGTCACCATCGTGGGTGTGGCGACCGTCATTCACATCGTGGTGCGGTTCCAGGAATTGCGGCCGGGGCGGTCCGCGGTCGAGGCCCTCAAGCTGGCGATTGTCCAACTGGCACCGGCCATCTTCTGGACCTGTGCCACGACCGCGGGAGGCTTCGCGGCGCAGTTGTCGAGCCACATCCAGCCGGTGGCGAGTTTCGGCTTGATGATGACCTTGGGAACCCTGCTGGTCCTGCCAGCGATGGGATTGATTGTTCCGGGAGGGGGGCTGTTGGGACCTGGTCCCGTGGACCCCCGGGAGGTCCCTGGAGGAGGCCTGGTGGCTCGGGCCCTGGGCTGGTTGGCCCGCTGGGTCGATCAGCGGCCGGGTCAGGTTTGGGTGCTGTTGGGGATTGTCTTGCTGGCGACCGTTTTGGGCTGTTCCCGGCTGACGGTCGAGACCGACTTCAGCCGCAATTTCCGTCCCGACAGTCCGATCTTGAAGTCGATGGACTTTGTCGAGGCGAACCTGGGGGGGGCGGGGGCCTGGGAGCTGAACTTTCCCGCCCCGGCGAACCTGGATGATGCGTTTTTGGAGCAGGTGCGCAATCTCGCCCGCCGCTTGCGGGAGCTGCGTGATCCGGTGACCGACGCTCCCGCCCTGACCAAGGTTCTGGCCTACAGCGATGGGATCGACCTGGTTCCGCGGGTTCCGTTTGTGATTCCCAACTTGGCTGCACAAGGCCGCCTGCTGGCGCAGTTTCAGCCCGAGTTCGCCCACAGTTTGTACAACCCTGACGAAGGTCGCATGCGGTTGCTGCTGCGTTCGTCGGAACGACAGCGGTCAGAGCGAAAACTTGCCCTCATTGACAAGGTGGAAACGGTGGCTCGGGAGGTGTTTCCCGATGCGGCGGAATCTCAGCCGCCTGTGGCGACCGGACTGCATGTGCTGCTGGCCTATCTGACCGACAGCCTGCTGGGAGACCAGTGGGTGAGTTTCTTTCTGGCCGCAATCTGCATGGCGGTGATGATGTCGATTGCCCAGGGGAGTGTGCGGATTGGCTTGCTGTCTCTGGTCCCCAATCTGCTGGCGATTGGGGCGGTGATTGCCGTGATGGGCTGGTTGGATCTTCCCATCAATATCGGTACGGCGATGATCGCCAGTGTGGCGATGGGACTGACCATCGACTCGAGCATCCATTACCTGGCCGGACTGCGTCGCGAACTGGGGCGGGGGGATGGCTTCTCAGCCGCCCTGCAACGAACACAGCAGGATGTGGGAAGCGCTTTGTTGTATGCGAATCTGGCACTGGTGGCGGGATTCCTGGTGCTGACGGCGTCGAGTTTCATTCCGCTGGTCTATTTCGGAGTTCTTTCCAGCGTGGCGATGCTGGGGGGCCTGTTGGGGAACCTGGTGGTGTTGCCCCTGCTGCTGAGAGCCACCGGCGGGGTGCGCAGTGCGACGGGGGGCCAGACCAGCGACGTGGCGATCACCGAAGCGCGGGCTCTCGAAACTCCCTGAGTCATGGCAGGGCGGGAGCTTCAGTATTCAAACCCCCCGATCCGCAAGACAAGTCCGGTGGCGGTGATCATCTGCAGGGCGAGCAGAGTCAGTCCGGCGCGCGGGCGTTGATCGGGGGGCAGCCGCTGCAGCAGGTGGGCGGCGATCCAACACAAGAGCGGCATCAGGAACAGCCAGAGCCGGGCGGCCTCACCCCGATTCTTGCCGCTCAGCCAGAGCAGTCCCCAGGTGAGCCCAAATGCGGTCAGGGGGAGTGACCAGTCGCGTCGTCGCACCGAGCGTCCCCCTTCTGCCAAGGCGGCCCAAGTCAACGGCAGCCCGGCAGCCCACGCGAGTTCCAGTGGATTCGCGGCCAGCCATTTCCACCAGGTGCGGGTATATTGGGAATAGAAACCGGCGTGATTGCGGTAGTTGCCCCACCAGATGGCGGCGAGGTTGCAACCAAGGCTCGCACTGAGCAGGACGGTTGTGCTGCCGAAACCGATCGAGGCCCCCACCAAGGCCGCCAGAGAAGCCGCATCGAGCACCGGGCGCTCGTGCCGCCTACGCAGGACCACCGCCGCCACCGTCGCGCAGAAGCCGCAGGCCACCAAGGCGAGGCTGAGCAACATTCCCAAGGCGAACAGCACGCCCGTCAGCAGGCCCCACACCCAGGCCCGTCCCGGCACCGCTGAGGCAGCCCGCAAAGCGGTCCATGTCAGTCCGCAGGTCCAGAGGGGGAACAACGCGTCGGACTTGGGAATGAACATGGCCAGAGCAGGGACCAGGGGCCACAGGGCGGCCGCGAGAAACGCGCTCGTGCTGCTGTGGGTACTTTCGCGGGCCAGGGCAAACAGCGGAACAACCGTCAGGGCCGCCGCTGCCTGAACGAGCAACAGCGCCCCCCACAGGACGGCGCGATCGGCCGGGGTCAGCGGAGCCCCCGCCCCGCCCCCCGAGGGAGCCCTGCGGGATAGAGCCTGCAGTTCGTCGAACGAGCGCGACACCGAGGCGGGCTCGGTTTCACGCAGCCAGGGAATGAGCGCAGGCCATTGTTCGACCGCCCGCAGTAGCGTGCTGAAAGCCAGGATCAGCCCTGGGGGATGCGTTCCCTGATGCAGAACGTCTCCCTCTGCCACGACGTCTTCGTAATGGGCGAGGTACCGGGCCATGTCGCTCTGATGAGCGCGGGCGGCGGTGAAGTAGCCGGACGATTTCGGGTAGTACAGCACCCACGCCCCTTTCCCCAGATCGTAGCCCTCGGGACAGGCCTGCTGCAGACTGCCGAGCCAGGCGAACCCCAGGACCACGAGGCTGGCCAGGTGGAACGCGAGCCGCGCGCCGCTCCAGGGTTCATCCCTTCGGCAGCACCACCATACGAAACCGAGGTAGACCAGGCCCACGAGGGTGGGGACAACCAGCCGCCAAGCCAGCGGTTCGGCCGATTCGATTCGCGGCCAGACCCATTCATCAGGGATGCCCAGGGGAAGCGAGGTGTTCCAGGCGATGTACAGCGCAGCCCCGCAGGCCAGACACAGCGATCCCCAAAAGCCGAGCGTCACCCAAAGGGGGCGTGGCAGATGCGACGTGGCCGGAGGAGGCATGGAGCAGAAAGTTTGGGAAGAAAGAGACCATGGAAACGCGACACGGCCCGGTGAGGAAAACCATCACCGGGCCGTGAGAAGTTCGCGACTCAACGGGCCGCCTGCAAGCGGAGCCCGTTCCAGCCCTTCCAGGGATCAGTCGATCGACTGGACCATCACCTGGGCGGCGAGGACCTTGCGGATTCGCTCCTGACTGTCCTGCAGATGGGCCCGGGTGTAGTCGTCGAGTTTGACATCCTGGGCGGCCAGCAAGGTGGTGAGTTGCTTGTCGAGGTCGACCAGGTGCATCCGCACCAAAGTGCGGACATCTTCGGGGGCGGCAGATCCCAACAGCGCTGCCAGGCCACCGCCGCCACCGGTGACGTTGCCCGCGAGCCGCTTCAGCGCCGTCCGCTGCAGATTGCGCCGCAGGGCGTTGATGTAGGGCTTGCGGTTGGTGTACTCACCAGGCTTGGGGGCCTCGCGGATCTCGGTGAAGATGCCGTCGACCAACATCCGCAGGTGCTCTGCCAGCGTGTACACATCGGCCTCTGCGGTGGACTTCAATTCGAAGTCACTGAGGCGGGTGAGCGTATTGGTGGCCAGCAGTTGGTTGAGGATGTTGCCCTGGGCATTGGCGATCTGCTGCTGCACGGGGTAGTCGAGCCGGGCCACGTCGCGCGTGCCCCAGTGGCTCCAACGACTCGAGGCCAACGAGTTGAGCACGTCGGCGGGGGGCAGGGCGGGAACGTTGAAGGCCGAATCGGTCAGCAACTTCATTGCCTCACGCTGCTTGGCCGCCTCGACGGGAACAAACGGCTTGCGGCCGTTGGGATCTCCCTTGTGATCCCGATGCACGTACACGCCACCCGGGAACCGGGCCACGTAAGCCATGGTCTGCCAGTACTTCCCGAACAGCATGCCAAAGGCCTGCCGGGCACGCTGATAGCCATCGCCATCAACCACCGCCCGGTCGACCACCTGGGCCCACAGCTCGGAGGCGGTCTTGGTTTCGCGGCGGGCGAACTCGAGAGGATCCTTGCCGAGATCAAACCGGTTCGACAGAGGGTCGGAATCGATCGAACCGCGGGTGTCTTCGTCGGTCAGGTAGTCGAGTCCGGGTTCTCCGCAGCGGGCGGCGATCTTCTTCAGCTCGTCGGCTTCATTCCCCATGATGGGCTTATAGCCGTACTCAATCGCCCAGTAGTCGTAAGGGCCGAGGGTGCCGGTGTAGTACAACCCCTGCTTCTGCCCCTTGTGAGCGATGTTGGTGGGGGTGTAGTCCATGACGCTGGCGACTGTGGCTTCCCCGACGGCGAGGGCGGGATTGTCGATCTCAGCCAGAGTCTTCCACGAACTGGCCTTGAAGTTGTGGCGCAACCCCAGGGTGTGACCCACTTCGTGCATCACCACTTCCTTGAGACCCTGGGCAATGAGTTCATCGGGCACGCCGCCGACCGGTGCGTCGATGTCGCCCCGCAGCAGCATCACCGAGGTCGCAAACCCGATCTGGCCCCCCGCCTGCTGGCAATAGTCGCAGCGGTCGCCGTGGCGATGATTGTGGGGGCTCTTGAGGACATCACCAAAGGCCTTGAGGCCCGGGTCGACCGGTTGCCCCATCAGGGCTGCCATGTCGGCCGAGGTGAAAGTCTCGTACTGCTGTTTCCAGGTCGACAGAAAGTCGGCATCAAAAATGATGTCGGCATCGAGGATCTGCCCGGTGAAGGGGTTGACCCGCGAGGGGCCCATCGCAAACCCCGCATTGGCGGTGATCCACCGGAAGAAGTTGTAGCGAACGTCTTCGGGGTCGATGTCGTCGTTGTCGCGCTGGTCGCGAACCTGGACGGCCGAGTCATAACCCAGTTTGGCGAAGGCCTTGTTCCACTCTTCAATCCCGGCCCGAATATACGGGCGCAGGTTGATGGGGGTGGTTTTCTCAATGTAGAACACGATGGGCTCTTCAACGGGCGAGAGCTTGGCCCCGGGATCCTTCTTCTTGAGGTGCCAGCGATTGATGAACCGCTGGAAATTCTCGTCGGCCTTCTTGTCGCTGAAGTCCTTGACCACAGTGAGGAAGTAGCCGACACGGTCGTCGGCCACACGCGGCCGGTAATCGTTCTGGGGAAGACGGCTGATG
Organism: Planctomycetaceae bacterium; assembly: GCA_046318755.1. Taxonomy (GTDB): domain Bacteria; phylum Planctomycetota; class Planctomycetia; order Planctomycetales; family Planctomycetaceae; genus UBA10511. The sequence goes on along the minus strand of JBKCTR010000344.1, from coordinate 24,909 downwards.
CTGTAGTGAACGGCGACCTGGGCACCGCGGGAATCGGGGACCGTGTCGAGTTCACCGGAACCAGAGTAGACGGCGTTGATCTCAATTTCGGTGTTGGTGGGGTAACCCTTCACCTCGCCCACGGTCGAACGATCGGGAGCGAAGCCCATGCCCAGAGACCGGCCAATCTGCTGATCATCACTGAGGAAGATGCGGGTCATGTCGACCAGCGAACCACCTGACGGGGTGGTGGTGACGATGGGCAGGGCGTACAGGATACTGTCGTTGTACGCCATCTTGACCGCCGCCGATTCGGGACTGCCCGGCGCCGCCTTGAAGCGGGGATTCCGGCGGATGATCTGCAGCTTCTCGCCCGACTTGTTGAACGACCAAACCGCGTCGTCTCCAAAGCCCCAGCTCATGCCTCCCAGCACCTGACCGGCGCTGATTCCCCGGGCGATGGAGGTGATGACGATGAGATTCTGGTTCAACAGGCCGGCCGGGACTTCGGCCAAGATCTGCTGATCTTTGTAATAGAGGGGGATCAAGCCCTCGACCTTTTTGGCCCCCGAGACGGCGGCCTCAAAGGGGCTGCGCTGGGGAGGACTGGCCGGGGGGGCGGAGGGGGGGGCGGCTCCAGGACCCTGACCGTACAAAGGGCCAGTCAACAGGGCCCAGGCGGTCAGCCCGGAGGCCGACCAACGACTCAAACGCGACAGCGACATGAAAGGAGGCTCCAGGGAAGTCAAAACTGAAGAAGCAGGCTCGCAGGAAATCTAGCCGCCGTTGATTCAAACGTCCACGTTTGGAGAGTTCTGTGCAACTGGGCTGTTTCCACAGAATAGCCAAACTTTAAGGAGGAGGGCCGTTTTTTTCCTGGAGAGTCATTTATTCTACGCTGGTTTGTCGCGAGTTTGCGGATTCGACCGACGGGGGAGTGGGATTTTTTCAGCCTTTGTGTAGATTGCCCAAGCCGCGCAGTATTCCCGCTGGATTTGAGTCGACCCTCTGATAGGATGGAGTCGGGGTCGGCACTCCCCGAAAAGAGCACTTTCCAGCCCAGTCGTGGGTGTGTGTTTGTGTTCAGGTGTGGCTGGAGTCTCATTCGACTGCGTGGTGTGGGAGGTCAGTTTGATGGATGTGGCCCTGAGGGACTGTCCGGCTTGCAATGCCGTGGTGATGGGAGACGAGGCGAAGTGCCCGGAGTGCGGCGCCGATCTGCCGGTGCTCCCGCCCCCGCCCGCCCCCCCTGCGCCGACCGTGGTGACCGCTACGTCTCGGTCTGGAGGGGCCAGTCGCGAAAACCCCTGTCCCCAGTGTGGCATGATGCTGCCCCAGGGAGTATTGCGATGCCGCGATTGTGGATCGTATCTGACGCCCGAGATTGAACAGGCTGCGATGGCCCGCATGGCCTCGCGGATGTACGCGGGCCGATCAACGCCCGGGTTTTCGCTGCCGGTGCCAACGTATGCCCCTGCGGAATCGAATTTTTCGACTCTGGCTGATGACGATGACTTCGATTTGAATCCGGACATTGGATTCGTCGACACGGTTGAAGAGGATGCGGGTCAGGACATACCCCTGGCCCCTCTGGAGGATCTGGGCGCGGGGAGTTCGGACCTGGGGGGAGAGACATTTGCCCTGAAGGAGACCGATGACGTCGCCGAACCGTCGTTGCTGAAGCCGATCGAAGAGACGCCGGTCATTCGCCCCGACTTGGCGGAACCGGAAGAGGACGAGTCGGATCTCGACTTCATTCCGGTCGCGGGGGTGCCATTGGAACAGCAGGCTGTGCCAGCCAAGGAAACCAAGGCAACACCCGCGGCAGCCGAGACGGGGATTCCCGTAACGGGAGAGGCGGCTCCCCCGTCGAAAGTCGCCATGCCTGTGCCCAGTCATTCCGAGACTTCGGGAGGAGATGCTCTGCTGGACACTGCGCTCCAGGAGCAACAGGAATCGGCCGAGCGGGCCAAGGGGGGGCGTCGGCGTCGCAGCCAATCTGCCGTGTTGGCTCCAGGGCGTTTCCTGGTCTATTGTCCGAAGGGCCACCGCATCCAGGTCCAGGAAAAACACCGTGGTCGGACGGGGCGCTGTCCGAATTGCAAGACGATCTTTTTCGTTCCGGCGGCCGATTCCAGCGGCGTGACCGGAGATGGTGCCACGGCTGATGCGGTGCAGGGGGAGTCACCCGAAGCGCCCGCGGCGGCCCCGGTGGGCTACACCCAATGGATCACCGACGTTTTGATCCATCGCGTGGTTCCCCAGAAACTCAAGCTGACCCCGGGAAGCCTGGTGGCCGAGGGATTTCCCGCGGACCTCGGGATCAGTGCCGACCATATCCTGGTGGCGGTGCTGTACAAGGGGGGCGGTCCCTTCCGGTCGATGCAGGAGCCGAAACAGAAGGCGGCCAACCGCAAGGCGCTGCTCGAGCACTTTGCCTCGGGTAAGGCGTTGGTCGAATTGAAGCTGCCCGAGCAGTTGTCCCTGCCGGTCGGTCAGTTGCAGCAGTTGAAGATTGTGCAGCCGACCGTCCCGGGGCAGGAGTCTCTGTTCGCCGACATTCCTGTGTTTGGCGAAGGACGGATTGGTCTGCGTCTGCCGGCGCTCGACACCGCGACGGAGAAGGGCTATCTGAGCCTTGGTTTGAGCGCGTTCCGGGCGCTGGCGGAGTGTCTGGGAGAGGTGTACGGACTGCGGGACCTTGGGGCCGGGACCAACATCCCCCTGCAGGACGAGTTGGAAGAGCACACCTGTCACTACAGCGAGTCGAAATTTCAGGCCATCCCCGAGAGTGTATGGCCATATTATAAGGCCGACACGGCCCGCCCTGCCGTCGTGCTGGGGCATCGGTGCGAGAAATGCGGGCTGATTGTCAGTGAAGACAGCCGCAAAAAAGAGAAAGTGGGAGGCAAATCGCCCGACAGTGTGGCGAAGGCGAAGTGTCCCAAATGCAAGCAAAAGATGGGGGATCACCAGTTGCGGGGGTTCCCCGAAAAGCCGGTTCTCTGACAAACGGGTGAGGAGAGTCGCGCCAACGGCGTCGAGTGATGGGTCAGTAGTAAAGTGTGATCTGCTGAGCACTGCCGAGAGGCTTTGCCTGCTGGGTCGCCCTGTTGCGATGACTCTCCTCGTTCCCGGTTCTCCGATCCATGAGACAGACCCCCCTGCAACGCTGGACCAGCCTGTTGCTGGCAGGGGGCTTATTGGGACTGGTTCTGTTCCTGGGATGGCGGTCGCTGTGGCCTCGCGTTCCCTTGTTCCTCCCGGAGCCTGCTCCGGGAGAATCCGGCATGGCTCCGGCAGACAATCCCTGGTTGACCCTGCAGAGATTGGGCCAGGAGATTCCCGCATCGGTGGTGCGGATTCAGGGGGGTGAGAATGACGAAACGACCATTGGGTTTGGAGTGATTGTCGATCCCAGGGCCTATGTCTTGACCTCTTGGACGCTGGTGCGCGACCGTGCGGTCATTCCCCTGCGAGTGAATGCGCCCCCCACCCACCCGGAATTGGGACGGGTCTCGGCCCGGTTTGTGGCTGGGGATGAGTTTTCTGACATCGCGCTTCTCGAATTCGTGCCCCCCAATCCCGACTGGATCCGGGTCCGCGGGATTTCCCGACATCCTCCGTTTCCCGGTCAGGTGGTGCTGGCACTGCCCGATGTGGATGATCCCCAGACTGGGCTGCAATTGGGACAGGTCCTGAAGCGGGGCTCAATGGGGGCCAGGTCCGCGATGCATGAGTTGGATCTGATCGGCACCAACGTGGCCACTGCTGGGAACGTCGGGGGACCGCTCATGACCACCGACGGGGAGATTCTGGGGATCTGTATTGCCGAGCATGCATCGCACGATGTCCGGCAGGGACATGCGGTACCGGCCTTGGCGGCGGATGCCATGGTGGGGGATTTGTTGCGGTTTGGCCGGGTGCGGCGGGGTTGGATTGGCATGTTCGCCCATGCTGCCTGGCGGAAGCATGAGTCGCAGGCCCAGTCACTGGTGGCTCATGTGGACTACGTTGTTCCAGGGTCTCCCGCCGAACGGGGAGGGCTGAAGTGCGGCGACGACATCCTTCTGGCTTCCCAGCATGTGCCCGCCCGCAGCCTGCCCGAATTGCAGCGCCTGATTCTGGCGATGCTGCCGCCGCGGACTTTGGAACTGAGTGTCTTGCGGCGCAATGCGTTTGAAGTGTTGACGGTGGAGGTCGAAGACCAGCCGATCCTCTCACCGGCGCTCCCGGGAGAGCGGGAGTGGGGGCTTTCCTTGGAGTGCCCGCAAGAGCCTCCCGAGATCGATCCGGATCTGCCCCACGGTGTGGCCGTGCGTAACATTCAGGAAGGGGTTTTGTCTGGCAAGCTTGGTCCCGGCGACCTGATCGTCAACATCAACGGGATGCCGACCCCCGGTTTGGAGAGCTATTGTGTGCAGGCCGCAGCCGTTCTGGCGTCGCGTGTGCCAGTGCATTTGCAGGTCTGGCGGCAGGGGGATTCGACGTATCGGCAGATTGAATTGTCGAGTCTGCGGGAAGTCGGGTCGGCGGCTGTGACGGCCGCCCCGACCCGCGATTCGGAATGAAGGTGAGGGGCATCGGGCCCGCCTCCGGTCGAATTCCCGGGTCCCCGGCGATATAGTTCCCAACGGGTGTCTTGCACCCCAAGGTCCTCTGTCATGATGCCGCACACCTCACTCATTTGTTTTCTGGCCAGTTATCTGGTGGCCTTCGCCCTGGAGATGGTCCATTTTCGGCGCGGTGGACCGAGGGGACGGTGGCTGGGATGGTCGTTCGCGGCGGCGGGATTGCTGGCCCAGACTGGGTACCTGCTGAATCGTGGATACCAGGCCAACCTGCCTCCGCTGTTGGCATCCACGCACGATTGGATGCTGGTGGTCGCCTGGCTGGTGATGCTGGTGTATCTGGTGGTGGCTGTGTGGAATTGGCGTCTGAATCTCGGGATTTTTGTGTATCCCCTGGTGCTGTTGCTGATTGGCGTGGCGTACAAGCTGGACCAGGTCCCCAACACCGAACTGTATGCGGCCCAGGCGCGCCGCAGCTGGGGACTCTTGCACGCCAGCCTGTTGGTGTTTGGTGTGGTGGCGGCGGCAGCGGGGTGTCTGTCGGCACTGATGTACCTGCTGCAGCACCGTGGGTTGAAAACCTCACACGCCGAGCGGCAGGGATTCCAAATGCCCAGCCTGCCCCGGCTCGCGTCGGCGAATCGCTGGGCGTTCCTGCTCTCGTTTTTACTCCTGACCCTCGGCTATGCCTCGGGACTGATGTTGTCTTTCTCGGCCCCTTCGGCCGGTTCAACGGTCGCCCTGACTGAGCCCATCGTGATCCTCAGCGGGTTGGTCTGGTTGGTGTTGGCGGGAGCCCTCGGTTGGCTGTTGATGCAGCGGGGATCGGCGGGTCGGCAGGTGGCGTGGTTGACGATTGTCGGGCTGGGGGGAGTGCTGTTAACGATTTTTGGGCTGCAACTGGCGACAGGTCACCTGCATCGTGGGGGGCGGACGGCGGCCCGGATGGGTGTGGAAACCCAGGTGACCCCGTGAGCATGATGCAGCGTGGCGGTGGGGTTGTGGGGAACAAGGTGGTTCCGGGGAGGATTCCGTGAACCTGCAGGTGGTGTATTGCAGTCATCGGGCGTCGGGGCTGGCGTTGCGCGAGCGTCTGGCGTTCTCGAAGACCCAGATTCCCCAGGCCTATGCGGCTCTCAAACAGTCTTTTCCCCGGGCCGAGTGCGTGCTGCTCTCGACCTGCAATCGCGTCGAGGTCTACACGGCTCAGGAGGATGCCAACCAAATCCCCGGGCACCAGGACCTGGCCCGGTTTTTCGCGGAGTTCCACCAACTTCCCGTTCATGAGTTCTTTGACGATCTGTTGGAGCGGTCGGGACCCGACGTGGTCCGGCATTTGTTTCAGGTGGCCGCCAGTCTCGACAGCATGGTGTTGGGAGAGCCCCAGATTGTCGCCCAGGTGAAAGAGGCCTACACCCTGGCGCAGCAACATTCCGCCAGCGGCCCGCTGACCAACGCGCTGTTCCAGCGGGCTCTGGGGGTGGCCAAGCGGGTCCGCACGGAAACGGGTCTGGCTGAGGGGCGGGTGTCGATCGCGAGCGTGGCGGTGGGAGAGTTTGGTCGCCGCATCTTCGACCGTTTTGACGACAAGACAGTGCTGGTGATTGGTGCGGGGGAGATGGCGGTCGAGGCGGTGCGGTACCTCCAGGGGGAAGGAGCCCGTCAGATCTGGGTCTGCAACCGCACGCTGGATCGGGCGCTGGCCTTGGCGCAGGAATGGGGGGGGCAGGTGCGCCCCTTTGAACGCCTCGACGAATGGCTGGCGCAGGCGGATGTGATTGTCTCCACGACTGGTGCCGAGCCCTGCCTGGTCCCGCGGGATCGATTCCGCCTGGCGCGGCAAAAGGGGGCGTACAAGCCGGTGTTCGTGCTGGACCTGGGAGTTCCCCGCGATTTCGATCCGTCGATCCGCGATCTGGACGACAATGTCTTCCTGTACTGCATCGATGACCTGCAGGCGATCTGCGATCGGAACCGCCTGGCCCGTCAGCGCGAGGTCGACCGGGCGCTGGGGATCATCGATCAGGAAGTCGATCGGTTGATGGGCGAGCTGCATCATCGGGCCACGGGACCGATCATCCGCCGGTTGCGGGAGCAGTGGCGGCAGGTGGTCGACCAGGAGACCCGGCGGTTGTTTCAACGGTTGCCCCACCTCGAGAAGGATCGGGCCGACATCGAACGCTCGATTGAGCAGATGGTGAACAAACTGCTGCATCCTCCGCTGGAAGCTCTGCGGGATGAAGCCCGCGAAGGGACTCCCCACGGCCTGCTCGACGCCCTGCGGCGGCTGTTTCGGCTCTCGGATGGCTGAGGGGAGATCTACGATCTTCCCGGGGTCTACAATCTTGCTCGGGCAGTCGGTTGGAACAGCCTGTGGTGGTTGTTCCGTCGCGAGGGGAGAGTTAATCTCGAGCCCCCAAACCGGTTCGCTTTTAGGTTCCCCGCACTCTTTTTGACGTGGAAATTTCTCGATGCCAGTTGCTCAAGACACCGTGTTGATTCGTGTGGGGCACAGCCCCGATCCTGACGATGCGTTCATGTTTCACGCGCTGGCGAACGACAAGATCGAAACCGGTCATTTTCGATTCACGCATGAATTGCAGGACATCGAGACCCTCAACCGGCGAGCGTTGAAAGGGGAACTGGAGCTGACCGCCGTCAGTCTGCATGGGTACGCCTTTGTGACCGACAAGTATGCGCTGTGCTCGTGCGGGGCCAGCATGGGAGACAACTACGGCCCGATGGTGGTCGCCCGGCAGCCGTGGCGGATTGACGACCTCAAGGGGAAGAAGATTGCGGTCCCGGGCACCCTGACCACCGCCTTCCTGACGCTGAAGTTGCTCTTGGGCGATTCTTTTCAGTATGAGGTGCATCCGTTTGATGAGATCTTGAACATTGTCGCGGCGGGTAAGGCGGATGCCGGGCTGATCATTCACGAGGGACAGCTCACGTACCAGAAGCAGGGATTGAACCTGGTGGTGGATCTGGGGTGCTGGTGGCATGACCAGACTGGATTGCCGCTGCCATTGGGGGGCAACGCGATTCGCCGCGATCTGGGGGCCGCCGCGATGAAGGAAGTGACTGAACTGCTGCGGGAGAGCATTCGTTATGGTCTGGATCACCGGAAAGAAGCCCTGAAGCATGCTGAGCAGTACGGCCGCGATCTTGACGAAGCACGGACCGACAAGTTCGTGGGAATGTATGTGAACGACTGGACGATCGATTTCGGACAGCGGGGGCGGGAGGCGGTCGCCACGTTGCTCGATCGCGGCTATCGGGCCGGGATCATCCCCAATCCGGTGCATTTGGCGTTCATCTGAAGTTGGGACAGTTGTGCGATCGGGGGAACGGCTTGTTCCACCTGGTCCGGTCGATCAATGAAAGTCGCGAGATCCCGGACTGGCGCCGCGGGGAATCGAGGCCAAGTCTTCGAGACGATCCACCAAAACGTGGATCGTCTCGTGTTTTTTCTGCAGCACCCCCCAGGCCAGCAGGGCCTGGGCCGTGCGGGCCGGCTTGTGAAACCGTTCCCAGATTTCAGGCCGGACAATGAGGTTGACGAACCCCGTCTCGTCTTCCAGTGTGACAAACGTGATTCCACTGGCGGTTCCCGGCCGCTGCCGCATCAAGACCAGTCCTGCGACCCTGATCCGGGCGGCATCCCGTTGGCGCGGCAGATCGCCCGCCCGAACCACCCGCAATGCGGCGAGTTGTTCCCGAAAGAACCGTACGGGATGGTCGCGCAGCGACAGTCCGGCCGTGCGGTAGTCGGCCACGACCTCATCGAGGGGGGACAGGGATCGCAGCGGGGGCCGCGGCTCGGGGTCTTCCAGGTGGGCGAAGAGGGTCTTCTGTTCGGGTCGGCGCAGTGCTTGCCACAAGGCCTGCCGGCGCGATTCGGCCAGGCTCCCCAGCGCGTTTGCGCGGGCCAGCCGCGAGAGAACAGCCGGAGGCAGGCCCACCCTCTGCCCCAGCTCTTCGACCGAATGGAACCGGCTCGCGCCGCGCAGGGCGGCGATCTGGCGGCCATGTTCTTCCCGCAGCCCCGAGACCTGCCGCAGGCCCAACCGGACTCCCCAGGGTTTGGTCACCTGGGGAGTAGTGGATAAGCCACCCGGTGGATTTTCGGACGGGGTTTGGGGGACCGATTCCAGGGTGCAGTCCCAGTCGCTGTGGTTCACATCAATCGGCAGGATGGCCACTCCGTGTCGGCGAGCGTCGGCAACCAGTTGGGCGGCTCCATAAAAACCCATCGGCTGGCTGTTGAGCAGGGCTGCGGTGAAGGCGGCGGGTTGGTGCCGTTTGAGCCATGCCGAGATGTAAACCAGCAGGGCGAAGCTGGCGGCGTGCGATTCCGGAAAGCCGTACTCACCAAACCCGCGGATCTGCCGGAAGACCCGGTCGGCGAAGTCGGCGGAGTACCCGTTGGCGGTCATCCCGTCGACCAGCTTGCGGTGGAACTGATCAATCACGCCGGGGCGTCGCCAGGCTCCCATGGCCCGGCGCAGCTGGTCGGCCTCGCCCGGGGTGAAGCCCGCCGCCACGACCGCCAGCCGCATCGCCTGCTCCTGAAAAATAGGGACACCCAGTGTCTTCTGCAGGACATCGCGGATCCGCTCGTCGGGGAATTCGACCGGTTCTTCTCCGGCGCGGCGCCGCAGGTAGGGGTGGACCATGTCTCCCTGGATCGGTCCCGGGCGGACGATGGCCACCTCGATCACCAGGTCGTAGAAGCAGCGCGGTTTCAGGCGGGGGAGCATCGCCATCTGGGCCCGGCTCTCGATCTGGAAGACCCCCATGGTGTCGGCCTGGCTGATCATGTCGTAGACCCGGGGGTCTTCACGGGGAATGTTGGCCAGTGTGAGGGTCTGCCCCTGGCTGCGTTGCACCAGGTCGAAACAGCGATGCAGCGCGGTCAGCATGCCCAGTGAGAGGCAGTCGACCTTGAGAATTCCCAGCGTGTCGAGATCATCCTTGTCCCATTCAATCACGGTGCGGCCGGGCATCGCGGCGTTTTCGATGGGGGTCAGTTCGCAGAGAGGCCCCCGGGTGATGACCAACCCCCCCACATGCTGTGACAGGTGCCGGGGAAAGCCCAGCAGTTGATTGACCAGGGTCTGCAACTGCCGGGCCGTGCGGGCTTGGGGGTTCAGCCCCGCCTCGCGAAACCGCTGTTTCAGGGTCTCAGCGTCATGTCGGTGTTCGAGTGTCTTGGCCAGCAGGTCGACGCGGTCGAGAGAGAGGCCCAGGGCCTTTCCTACATCGCGGACCGCCGACCGGGGGCGGTAGCTGATGAGTGCGGCGGTCATCCCGGCCCGTTCGCGGCCGTATTTTTCGTAGACGTACTGGATCACCTCTTCCCGCCGCTCGTGTTCGAAGTCGACGTCGATGTCAGGAGCCTCGTTTCGTTCGCGGCTGACGAACCGCTCGAACAGCACGTCGATCCGCTCGGGATCGACCGAGGTAATGCCCAGGCAGAAGCAGACCACCGAGTTGGCCGCCGAACCACGTCCCTGGCAGAGGATTCCCCGGCTGCGGGCGAAGCGCACCAGGTCCCACACGGTCAGAAAGTATGCCTCGTAGTTCAGGTCGGCGATGAGGGTCAGTTCGTGTCGCAACAGGTCCTCGACCCGGCTGGGGACTCCTGCGGGATATCGGCTTCGGGCTCCCTCCCAGGCGAGTTGCCGCAGGAACTCCCGCGGTGTCTGCCCCGGGGGACTGAGTTCCTCGGGATATTCATACCGCAGTTCATCCAGGGAAAAGTGACACCGCGAGACGAGCTCTTGCGTGCGCCGCACCAAGTCGGGTGTCTGGTGGAACAGGCTGGCGATCTGGGTGGGGCTTTTGAGATGCCGTTCCGCATTCGGGAAGAGCCGGTCTCCCAGTGCGGCAACCGGTTCTCCCAGCCGGATGGCGGTCAGCACATCCTGCAGGAACCGTCGTTCGGGAACGTGATAGTGCACGTCATTGGTGGCCACGAGGGGCACGTCGGCCCGGGCTCCCCACCTCCCCAGGCGGTCAAGCCGCCGGTCGTCATCCGGTGACAGGTGGCGGTCGACAAACAGATACGCGCGATCTCCGAACAATTCCCGATACCGGGCCAGCCAACCGCAGGGGTCGGGGGAGGAGGGCCCAGTGGGGGCTGGAGTGATCGATGGGGTGGCCGGTGGATTGGTCTGGACCGTGGGGGGGCCGCCAGGCCAACCGGCCACCTGGGGAAGCACTCCCGCCAGCAGGCCCTCGGCATGGGCCGCCAGGTCGTCAAAACGGAGGTGGCATTCTCCCTTGGGAGCCGCCCGGCGGCCCCGGGTGATCAGGCGGGCCAGTCGGCCATAGCCGGCCCGGTCTTGGGCCCGCACCACCACCGGAGGGGCATCCTGCAGCCAGATCTCGGCTCCCACCAGCAGTTTCAGTCCGGCGGGTTTGGCGGCAGCGTGCATCCGCACCACTCCCGCGAGGGTGTTCCGATCGGTGATGGCCAGGGCGGATAGCCCCAGTTCGACACTCCGGGCGACCAATTCATCGGGATGGGAGGCCCCCTCCAGGAACGAAAAGTTCGACTTGCAGTGCAGTTCGGCATAGGGGGCGGGGGTGGGGGGGAACCCCGCCGATGGAGCGGCGGGAGGTGCCGGATGGATGGTCAGGGGGCGGCGTTTGCGGTGAGGCAGGTCGGGCATGTCAGTCGAAGACCCCCTGCAAAAACCAGGCGGCGGCAGGTTGCTCTCCCGGTTCGTAAAACAGCCAGAAGCGTTGCCCCCCGGTGGTCTCCACCCGGTAGTAATCCCGCCGCGAGTGGGCTCCCTGCCACCAGCCCGCCTCGATCCGTTCCGGCCCCCAGCAGTGCTGCACACGATGTTCGTCACCGGTCCAGGTGAAGCGGGCCGGGGTTCCCGCCGGGGCCACATCCAGCATCTCGATCGCCACCGGGCGCGATTGCAGAGACAGGGGGCGGGACAGGGGGGGTAATGGCTCGATGGAGGCCGACGCGGGTGTGGGGTGGGAACCGACTGTCGGCTGACCCGCGATGACCATGCCTACGGGATCGTACCGCCCCGCCCATTCCGGCTGGTGCTCGGGAGCCACACGGGGACGCAGCACCGCGGTCTCTCCCAACCGGCTCCCCAGCCGTTCCAGCAAGCCCTCCCACTCCCGGGTCTGCAACTGGGGAGCGCGGTCTTCGAAGAGGGTGGTTTGTTCGGTTTCCAGTGGGGCTGGTGCCAGACCCTCGATCTGGATGCGGACCACATCGGCGGGCAGGGGCTGGCGTTCCAACTGCAGCCGCAGCAGCTCGTGCCAGTGCCGGACCTGCGACCGGGGACGAACCGAGCCCACGCTCAGCACCACCACCTCGTGCCCCGGGCTGAACAAGCGGCAGTCCAGCCGGCGGATTCCCCGGTGCTGTCGCTCCAGGTCGGGCAGCAAGTCGGCCAGCAATTCCCCGAGAACGGTTTCCAGAACAGTACGATCGCTCACCGGCTCGTCGAAACTCCAGTCCCGCAGGGCCGGCTCGGGAGGGGAGAGGGGCTGGATTTCTTCGGGAGACAAGCCATCCAGTTGATTGAGTCGCTGCAGGATCTCGGGTCCCAACCGGGAGGGGAGGCTCGCCCGCGGAAGTTGCCGCAGTTCTCCCACCGTGGCCACCCCCAGTTCCTCCAGCAATTCCAGCAGGTTGGGCTTGAGCCGCAGCGCGGCAATTGGCAGCAGGTCGAGCCAGCCCTGACAGGCGGGGGCGGTGGCAGGAACTCCAGCGGGGGTGATCAGCAGCTCTTCGTGGGGTCGGGCGAAGTGACGTGCCAGACCCCAGGCGGCCCCGATGGTGGGAGCCACCGCCAGCCGGACGTGGTGCCCACCCCGTTCCAGATCCTGCAACACCTGCCGGGCCAGTGATTCTTCACCACCCAGCAGATGGGCGCAGCCATCGAGCGAGACCAATACGGCTTCTGGGGTGGGCCCCGGGGCCAATCCCACCAGGGGGCTGTAACGCTGGCACCAGAGGGCCCGTTGTTCCAGGGCCAGACGGTCCCCCGCCCGGTCTTCTGCCAGGATGGTCGCTGGCCCCCAGGTCGAACGCGTGCCTGGGGGGGGTTCCAAGAACGCCTCCGCTTCCGCCAGCGGTTGCCCCACCGCCACACCCAGGTCGCGGGCGGGACGGGAGGCGAAACGCACTTCGCGCCCCCGCGGCCCCCGACCGGCAATCACCACGGGACGGTTTCTCAACTCAGGCCGTTCGAGCAGCAGCCGTTGCAGTGGCCAGTGGGGAAACCACACACACAGCACCCGTTTCATCGCACAGTTCCAGGTCCAGCACTGCACCCGGGGTTCCCCCCCGGCATTGCAGCAACTCAATCTGCAACCGTCGTCCCGACGATTGAGGTTCGGCTTCCCCGGTCGTGTTTGGTTCCGCTGGCAGGTGAGGGGAAACGCTTCTGCGAAAGGCCCGGTGGGGGGGCGGGCTTCCGCAGGATGACGTTCTGACCGGTTGGATCAGCCACCGCGCCGCGGTGCGGGCCAGGGGGGGGCGGGGACTGGCCGGGCTGGAGATGAGGCCCAGGCTTCCGCCGATCTCAGCCGCCCGTTGCAGCCGGTGGTAGATCCGCCCATTCCACTCTTGGCTGCGGCACCAGGCGGCCCCCACGCCGGGGGTGCGCAGGGCCTGCTCGAACGCCCAGAGTCCCTCCCCTCGGCTGCGCGGTCGCACCACCACAGTGCGGTCCAGGTCGAGCCCCAGGCTGGCCAGGGCCGGGGGATAAAGCTCGTGCTGCACATCGACCAGCAGCAGGGGGCCCTGCACTCCCCGGGATAACCAGAGTGCCAGCCAAACACCGCTTCCTCCCGGACAGGTCGAAACCAGTTCGAGCAACCCACCCGTCGGCAACACCCCCTGGGGCAGGAATTCCTGCAGGGGACCCAGTTGGTGAGGGGCCAGAGCCCTGCGGCTCCAGGGGAGAACCTCGGTCTTGACCTCCCCAGACGAGGCCGGTGGGGGGGGCTGGCCGGCCGTCTGCGAGGGGGCCTCATTCCGCTGGCAGGCCATTCCTGCGGAACGTCGGGAAACCAGTCGAGCGGCGGTCTGGACCTGGTCAATCGACTGGGCCAGCCGCTGAACGGCTTGACGACGCTGGATCTCATCCCGGGGGGGCGGCATGTGAGCTGGTCGGGCGAAAACACAAAGTGGCCAACGGGCAGACGCTTGGCGATCCCTCTGCGGGTCAGACTGCCAAGTGTCAGAATTCCCTCGAGAAAGACGTGGACAAACAGGGTTGGCATGTGATCAGAAGATCTGATCATTGAGGTAGAGATCGTCTGAATGGTTGCAAGCCCTTGAGGATCTCTGGTGACGTCAGATGATCAGTATTCTGATTCATCAGCATTGTCTATACCGAAGTATATTATGGGGGTCAAGAGTCAATTTTTTATGGCCGCCAATTTCGTGTCTCATATCGTTTGCACAGATATTCTGTCTGACTTGAGGAAGTGATTGCAGAAAAACAGCCTGCTATGGTATCTTTCTGCCCAGTCCCGTCGAAGATCTCCCATGCTGCGGCAACGGCCACTCAGATCAATACAACGGCGATAATGTGATTGTGTGAACACATTAAATGAAGTGGAGTGATGCCGGTGGATGTGAACTGAAACGATCTGCTTTTAAGAAAAAATCACTGTGAGTGACTCTTTAGTTCAGGTATTTTCGTGTTCCCAAGCCCCTTGATACTGCAGTTCGATTCGGAAAGCCCCGGTTTCTGACGTGCTGGGCTCCGAGCACTGCCCGAGGATTGCCGTGGCCGCCATTTCGGTGGCGATCGGTCAGGACTCGCACAGGGCATGTTGCGAGGTCTTCCCGACTTATGGGCTTGCTGACTTGCAGTGCGAAAACTCCGAACGTGACGCTCCACGCGGCTCCGGAGTCCAACAGCCAATCTCCATCCCGGCCCGGACGATCGGGGCAAATCATTCCGAGGGGCTGAGTGTCGTCAACAATTCGCCAATGGTGTGGCGGCTTTCGAGAGGGTGGCGCAGGCGAAGCCGCGCGTTCACCCGATAGTGGTTCCGACGTCCCTCTTTCGTGATCTGCAAATAGCCCGCCTCGGCCAACTCAGAAACGATGCGCTGCACCATTCGCTCGGTAATGCCCACCGCCACCGCCACGTCGCGCAACCGCTCGTCGGGATTGCGAAACAGGCACAGCAACACATGGGTGTGGTTCGTCAGAAAGGTCCAGCCAGGCGCGGTCGCCACCGTGGCTGAGGGGCTCGATTTTGCCGAGGGAGCAGAACGCTTCATGACAAGGACCTGGCACACGACTGCAGGGGACACCGGATATGCGAAATATTATTCGTGTATCGCCCCCTGTCGTCAAGAAGAATGACTTTCGTTTTGCAGGGCGATGGCACCAAAACTGGGAGCCGCTGGGAAAATCTTGAACACGACGACTCGCCGGATTGGTTGTCGCTATCGCTTTGGCGAGCGGAGAGAAGCGGGAGCGGGCCTGGATCTGAGGTTGGGGTGGGGAACCTGTGCGGACCGGCGGGGAAAGAACCGTGGGGGGTGACGGGTCAGACAGGCCGGGCATTCCCGGAACGGGTGGCCCGGCCTGGCAAGCCCAGGAGAGCCGATCCGAGGGAGTCCGCCCGGCAGTTTGCCTGGTCCACTGTCGGTCACCATCGCCCCACGGCCGCCGGCCAGCGAGAAAGTCCCGGTGGGCGGGTCAGGCCCAGAGGTGAACTCGTTCCCGCAACGCGGCGGGCAATTTCGCCTCCACCGCCGCCCGCACGTTCTTTTCGAGGTAACGGGTGCTGAAATGGCTGAGGATGATCAGCTCGTTTTGGAACCGATTGGCCCGTTCGAGAATGTCATCCAGATGGGTGTGACCGAATTTGTGGATCTTTTCCTTGCGATGTTCAGGCCGGTAGAAGGTCATCTCGGTGATCAGCACCTGGGCCTGATAGACGGCGGGGTCGGCATCCAGTCCCGTGGGGGCGGTGTCGCCGGTGTAACAGACCACTGGCACGCGGACTTCGTGGGTTACATCTTCGCCTGCCAGCCGCCGCTCGCGAATCTCGTTCTGAGTCAGACCCTGCAGGTCGGGACGGAGTTTTTTGCGGCGATCCCAAACCACGTAGCCCACTGACGGGACAGTATGCCGGGTGGGGAAGCAGGTGACCACATGCTCGCGCGACAGTTCGATCTCATCACCGGGTTTGACCCCGATCAGATCACAGACCATCCGACCTCGGTCCACCCGTTGCCATGCCTGCAGAATGCGCTGGACCCCTTCGACCACCTCCTGCGGCAGGTGGATGACCGGAGGCTCCATCTTCATCATTCGGCGGCGGGCCACAAACACCGGAATCGCCGCCAGGTGATCGAGGTGGGCATGGGTGACAAACCAGTGCTTGGTCCCCAGAAAGTTCCAGGGACTACCCCCCAGGTCAAAGCCCAGCTTCAACTCGGGAATGCGCCAGTAGGACTGGACCGCGGCGCGCGAATATCCCTCGATAGTCAGCGCCTTGTGAGTCAGGGTGCGGACAGGCAGGTTCTTGATCATGGCGGCTTGGTTTTAGACGAATCGAACAGGTTCCGCCAGCGCAGCGGCCCCGTCCGAAACGCAGACACAGTGGGTTTGGCAACGGTTCATCGGGCCGATCTCCCGCTCGGCCATCCCAGGCCCCCGATCTGTTGGAGTTGGGGACCGACGGCGATTGCCGAGGCCAGGGCCGCGGCATTCGAATCGCAGTTCGGGAAAAGATACATTGAAGTGGATCCGTCGCGGCTGAGGTTGGCCGTGCGCAGTGCCTTCGCTTACGGTCCGTTGGGACCAGTCAGTCTGCCCTCATGTCCATTGTGGAGTTCCGTCCCCTGGGATCAACCGGATTGCAGGTCAGTCCCATTGCCATGGGGTGTTGGCCCATCGCCGGGATCACCAGCCTGGGGGTCACCGAGGCCGAGAGCCTGGCCACCCTGGAGGCGGCCGTTACCGCGGGGGTGAACTTCTTCGATACCGCCTATTGTTACGGCTTCGAGGGAGAGAGCGAGCGATTGATTCAGCGCGCGCTGGGGCATCGCCGTGACCAGTTGGTGTTGGCCACCAAGGGGGGCATCCACTGGGAGGATCGCCGTCAGGTGCGGGATGGGCGTCCGGCCACGCTGCGTGTGCAATGCGAAACCAGCCTGCGCCGCCTGGGCACGGACCACGTCGATCTGCTTTATCTGCACGCGCCCGATCCCCAGGTACCGCTGTCCGAGTCGGCGGGTGCCTTGCGCGAATTGCGGGAGGAGGGGAAGACCCGCGGCGTGGGGTTGTCCAACGCGACGGTCTCCCAGTTGCAGGAGTTTCACCGGGTCTGCCCGCTCGACGCCTGTCAGCCGCACTTCAACATGCTGCAGCGGGAGATCGAAGGAGACATTCTGCCCTGGTGCCGTCAGCACGCCGTGTCGGTGGTGGTCTACTGGCCTCTGCTGAAGGGGCTGCTGGCAGGGCAACTCTCCCGCTCGCACGTCTTTCCCGAGGGGGATGGTCGGAAGAAATACCCCATGTTTCAGGGAGATGAGTGGCAGCGTAACCAGGATCTGGTCGACGATTTGCGAGTGATCGCCCAAGAGGCGGGACACACGGTCGCCGAACTGGTTCTGAGCTGGACCATTTCTCAGCCAGGAATTTGTGCGGCCCTGTGTGGTGCCCGGCGTCCGGGTCAGATGGAAGAAAATGCACGGGGCATGGGGTGGAGTCTGAACTCTGGGCAACGGGATGCCATCGAGGTGGCCCTGCGCCGCCGGGGAACCCCAGTCTCCCGCGGAGCGGTCACTTGAATTCGGAACGCCGAAAGCCCCGCGAGGACTGGCTGCAAAATCATCAACGCAGTTGGCTGTGGGGCCGCAACTTGGTGCGTGAGACCGTTCTGGCAGGGGCTTGGCCCCTGTCCGAATTGTGGCTGGCCAACGACCTGCCGGGGGAATTGGTCAACGAATTGACGATGGCGGCCTCAGAGCGTTGGCGATGCGCCATCCACCGGGGGAGCCGACGCGATCTCGAACGTCTCTGTCACGAAACTTCCCACCAGGGATGTCTCGCCCGGATGGGGCCATTTCCGTATTGCCGACTGGACGACCTGGTGCCGACGCCTTCGGCCGACGTGGCGCTGCTGGTCCTGGATGGAATTCAGGATTCGTTCAACCTGGGGGCCATCGTGCGGTCGGCGGCCGCGTTGGGCATCCATGGATTGCTGCTGGGAGCGCACGGGCAGTCGCCCATCACCAGCCAGGCGGCGCGCAGTTCGGCTGGGGCGGTGAATCGGCTGCCAATTGCGCGAGTCGAATCTCTGCCCGAAGCGCTGGAATGGCTCCGCCGGCAGGGGCTGCGGGTTTTGGGGACCGATCCCCACGGAGGAACTGCTCTGCCTCACAGCGACCTGCGGGGGGCGATCGCGATCGTGCTGGGCAATGAGGCACGGGGGGTCTCCCGGGAAGTCTGGGAGTGCTGCACGGAGCGACTGCGGATTCCATTGACCTCCCAGATCGAATCGCTCAATGCGGCGGCGGCGGCTGCCTTGGTGGCGTATGAATGTTCCCGCCAGCGCAGTTGATCTGGCCCAGCCTCTTGAGAGGAGGGGGCGGGAAAATTTCTTCCTGCAACAAGTTGATTTGTGGCGCACTGTTGAATAGTCTGTCGCCCAGTGCGCAGAAGTGACAGCCGTGGCCGTGTCGAGACGAATTTCATGGGTTTTTTGTGGGTTTGCGGGATTCGCAGCGACGTGTTTAATTACCGAGATTGGGAATTGGTGGGAGTCTACACCGACCGCTCACTCGCCGTCAGGGCGTGCCGGGGAGAGCACTACTTTATTTTTCCCATCGTGGCCAACATCGAGTGTGCGCGTGGTTTGGAGGTCCCTGCGGGCATGGAGTTTCCCCTACGTGAACCTCCCGCAAACAGCGATTGGGAATCGCCAAGAATTCCCAAGTGAGCGCCTCCGAATGGGGCGAAGTGAGTTGTCTGGGGCCTCCCAAGTGGCATGCCATGCCGCGTACCCCCCTCCGCTGGTTTGTGTCTGCGTGGGAACGCCCGAGAGTGGTTGACGGGATGCTTGTCGGAAACGCCCGTCGTGGCGGTTGGCTTTGCCGAGCTGCTTCAGGTGAGAGGCAGTCTCAATGTTTTCCCGAGATCGTCAAACAGCGACTCCAGGCAGACCGCGGGAGCGACATTGGCTTCAATCTGTCGATCGGCCAACAGGCAGCGTTCGAGCAGATCGACCGTGCGATCGATCAGCGGCGGCTGCGAGTCTGCCGAACCCCGGGCGAGTTCGTTCAGGGATTGGACAAATCTCGCGACCTGCGCAAAATCGGTGCTGGGTGCGGTTCCCCTCGCCAGCGAGAGCAGGGCCTGTCGATAAAACTCGATGCAAAACCGAATGATCCAACCGGCATGGGATCTCTGACCCGAACGTGCCGTCGAGGCCGTCTCCACCAGGCCACGGGCGAACTCACCCAACTGCAGGCTGTCGAAACGGGGTTGAGACAACTGTTCGTAGAGGCTCTGCCGCTGCCGTCGCAATTCCGGTTCGAGAAGTTGTCGGGCGGTTTCCAGGCTGCCCTCGGCCAGGTTGGCGATCGAAGCCAGGTCTCCGGCGGACTGAGTGTCCGGGTCGCGGCGCAGCAGTTCGACCAGTACGTCTGCGTTCAGGGGCGGAAATGTCAGTAGTTGGCAGCGGGACCGGATCGTGGGCAACAGCCGTTCCTGTCCAGAGACGACCAGAATGAGAATGGCCCCGGGAGGCGGCTCTTCGAGTGTCTTCAACAGGGCGTTGGCACCCTCTTCATTCAGCGATTCCGCTTCATCAATGACGGCGACTTTGCGTCGACCCAGCAGAGGATGCAGGGCGATCTCGTAGCAGAGGCCAGCCCGGCGGCGCTCGTCTTTGTCGCCGATAAACGATGAGACCGGGTGTTCCGATTTCCCGGAGGGCAGATCCACCAGCAACAGGTCGGGATGCTGCCGGGCCGCCACCTGCTGGCAGGAAGAGCAGACCCCACAGGCATCGAGATCGAGATCGCTCGACCGTTCGCACAGCAGAGCTTGGGCAAAAGCCAAAGCACAGTGCCGTTTGCCGATGCCCGCAGGGCCCAGAAAGGCGTAGGCCTGTCCCAGGCGGCCGACAGCAGCGCTGGCTTTGAGCCGACGGATCGGTTCGTCTTGTCCCAGAACTTCAGACCAAGGCATGGTGGAAACCAGGAAGGATCTGACGGAGGCCGAGACGCCAGAGGCCAGCCAGTGGCTGCCGACCGCTGAATGACTCGACGATCTCAACGATGGTGGGCCGGTTCCAGTCCGACGCGGCGGGACCCAGAATCCAGAATCGCCTTCACACGCCACCAGGTGGCTGTGTCGTCTGAGAAAACACAGGCAGCCGCCATCGCATAAACGATGACGGCTGCCAAGGAGATTGCCGGCCGTTCCCCGGGGAAACGGGCGCAGTCTGGAGAAATTAGTACCGGTAGTGCTCGGGCTTGAAGGGGCCTTCGGCGGAGATGCCCAGGTACTCCGCCTGCTTGGCGGTCAGCTTGGTCAGCTTGACACCCAATTTGTCGAGGTGCAGGCGGGCGACTTCTTCATCGAGCTTTTTGGGCAGCACGTGGACGCCCACGGCAAACTTCGCCTTCTTGTCCCAGAGGGCAATCTGGGCCAGCACCTGATTGGTGAAGCTGTTCGACATCACGAACGAGGGGTGACCTGAGGCACAGCCCAGATTCACCAGACGCCCTTCAGCCAGAACGAGGATCGCCTTCCCATTGGGGTAGACGAACTTGTCCACCTGGGGCTTGATGTTGATCTTCGAAATGTCCTTGCGATTCTTGAGATACGCCATGTCGATCTCAATATCGAAGTGACCAATGTTGCACACGATCGCCTCGTGCTTCATAGCGTCGAGGTGTTCGGGCCGAATGATGTCACAGCAGCCGGTCGTGGTGACGAAGATGTCGGCGGTTGCCGCGACGTCGTCGAGCAACGTGACCTGGAAACCCTCCATCGCCGCCTGCAGAGCGTTGATGGGATCAATCTCGGTCACAACCACCCGGGCACCAAAGCTTTGCAGGGCCTGGGCACAGCCCTTGCCGACATCGCCATAGCCACACACAACGGCCATCTTCCCGGCGATCATCACATCGGTCGCCCGCTTGATGCCATCGAGCAGCGATTCACGGCAACCATACAGGTTGTCGAACTTGCTCTTGGTGACCGAATCATTGACGTTGATGGCCGGGACGGCCAACTTGCCCTCACGGAACATCTGGTAGAGACGGTGCACACCGGTGGTGGTCTCTTCAGAAATGCCGCGAATGCCGGACAACAATTCGGGATACTTGTTGTGGACCATGATGGTCAGGTCGCCACCATCGTCCAGAATCATGTTGAGAGGTTGTCCGTCAGGCCAAATCAGCGTCTGCTCGATGCACCAGTCGAACTCCTGTTCGTTCATTCCCTTCCAGGCGAACACGGCGATGTTCTTCGCGGCGATCGCGGCGGCGGCATGATCCTGAGTCGAGAAAATGTTGCAGCTCGACCACCGGACGGTCGCGCCCAACTCAATCAGTGTTTCAATCAGAACCGCTGTCTGAATGGTCATGTGCAGACAGCCGGCGATTCGCGCACCGGCCAACGGCTTCAAAGGACCATACTTCTTACGCAGAGCCATCAGCCCCGGCATCTCGTTCTCGGCCAGCTCGATTTCTTTGCGGCCCCACTCAGCGAGAGAAAGATCCTTGACCTTGTAGGGGAGTGTCGAGACTTCAGCGGTGGCCATGTGTGTTCCAAAACCAGAGGAGAGATGATTCCTGAGCCGCTGGCCGAACACCGGCAGGCTCAACGTCGGACGGTCACTGGATTATAGACGGTTCGAGAAGGTTTGCACGTCTGGGGCCAGGATCCCGATCACCATGAGTGGGGAAAACCGAAAAAATCCCAAGATCTTCACGTTGATGGTTCCGAATTTCCCCATTCCGTCCGATTCTCCGCCGACGCTGGGGCCGAGCACTTCGGGACACCCCTTGCCCCGCGTGACAACCGCCCAACCATGCCTGGTCCATCGCCCCCATTTCCAGTGGCTCGTAGGGGGCCCTGATCGCTTCGGAGGCACTCCGGGAGCGGCTGCGTCCCGTCGCGGTACGGGGCGAGGTTTCAAAACAGACTGGGACTCGAATCGAAGCCTGTTTATTTCTTCCCCAGTTTATTTCTTCTCGAAGTCGCCCGCCGTCACGATGAACAGTTTCTTCCAGTCGAGTCTCCGTTTCATGGTCCGAATCACCTCTTCGGAATCCAACTGGGAAATGCGGGTCTCCAATTCGGCCTGAGCCTGCATGGTGCGCTTTGCCTCAAGGTTCTCCGCCAGTTGATTGGCCAAAATCAGGTCATTCGACCGTGCCACTTGCTGCTCCTGCAGCCAACCGGTCTTGGCGCTGGCCAATTCCTCCGGGGGAATTCCGTTCGCCACCAGTCGTTGCAGTTCTTCTTCGATCACCTCCGCCGTGCGCGGCATGTTGGCCGGGTTCGAAATCGCGTAGACCATGTGGACCGAACGCAGATCGACTGCCGAAGATTGCAGCATGGAGGCCACCCCGTAGGAGAGGCCCTCCTTCTGGCGGACACGATCGGCCAGCCGGGAAGAGAGCCCTCCGCCTCCGAGGATGAAGTTCCCCAGTTCCAGGGGGGCATAGTCGGGATCGGAATCTTTCAGGGGCAGCAGTTGGGCCGCCATGTAAACCGCGTTTTCCTTGTCGGGTGTGTTGATTTGCCGGGTCCCGCCGGGAATGCCCGTCGGTGCCGTCCGATCGATTCGCTCATAGCGATCGGAGGACTTCCATCCCTCCAACAGGCTCTCCAGGGAACCGACCACGGTGTCTCGCTCAAAGTCTCCCACAACGACCAGTTCCCCCTCGTTTCCTCCCAGAAAACGTTGGTAGAGCCGTTGGAGATCAGCGGGTTTGACCTGCTTCAAAGAGGCCATTGCGGCGGCAATATCCGGCACGTGGCGGGGGTCGTCCGCGGGGTAGGGGGCCAGATGCTGGCGAATGGCCGACATCGCCAGCGCGCTGGGTTCGGTTTGGGCCTGTTCGAGTTCCGCCAGTTTGCTCTGCCGCAGCAGTTCGAGTTCTTCGGCTGGCAGCGTGGGCTCGCGCAACATCTGCCGCAAAATGGCCAGTACTTCGGGAAGTGTCTGCCGGCGGGCCTGGATGGTCAGCACCACCTCGCCGGGGCGCCCCGAGGCCGAAACTTCGGCCCGCAGGCGGTCGAGTTCATCTGTCAACTGTTGGCGGTCCAGCGCCTTGGTTCCGCGGAGCAGCATCTCGGGCAGCAGTTCGGCGACGGCCCGTTGTCCCTTGAGGCTCGCGAGTGTGCCGTAACGCAGCGTCAATTTGACCGTCACCGTGTTCCCGCGGGTTTGCTTGGCCAGCAGAGCCGCTTTGATCCCCGAACGCAGAGTCACCAGTTCCGTTCGGGCGTCAATGTTGGCGGGACTGGTGTCGAACTGCTCACCAGCGTTGACATCGCCCCGTCCGCGGTATCCCTCCAAAGCCTCGCGCAGCGACGAAAGCCGGGGAACCTGCGTTCGGTCGGGAGCCGAAGTGGGTTCAAAGAGTCCCACGGTTCGGTTGTCGGGTTTCAGGTATTTCGCCGCCGCTTCCGAGACCTGTTCGACCGTCAATGCTTCCAGGCGGTCGCGATGCAGGAAATAGAGTCGCCAGTCCCCCTGGGCTGCCCATTCACTGAGTTGAATCGCCAGTTGCTTGCTGTCGGCGGCAGTCAGTTCACGCTCTTTGAGCAGGGCCGCCCGCACCCGCTCGACCTCGTCTTTCCGCACCCCATTCACGGCGGTTTCATCGATTGTGGCCAACATCGCCACGAGCAGTTGGGGACCGGTCGTCTCGCCGGCGGCCTGGGCCATGATTTCGATCACGCCCGGGTCATGCAGCGAATAGGTCATGCCGCCGACATCGGCCGCCAGCCGGGTCTGCACCAGCGATTTGTAGAGCCGTCCCGACACCTCGGTTGTCAGGATTCTCTGCAAAACCTCGACTGCGGGAAACTCCTCATGCCCTCCGGCGGGAATGTGATACACAACCCCCGCGAGCGGGGTCGAGCCGACCCGCTTCAACCGCACACTGCGTTCTCCATCTTGTGGCGGTTCCTCGGTGTAGGTCGCCTCGCGGGCTGCGCCACTCGACTGCAGGGGGGAGAAGTGCCGGTCGACCAGAGCCAGCGCGGCGGCGGGATCGAACTTCCCCGCGACAATCAGCAGGGCGTTGTCGGGCTGATAGTGCCTTCGATAGAACGCCTGCAGCGCCCCGATTGGTACCCGTTCGATGTCGCTGCGGTTGCCAATGGTCGACTTTCCATAATTGTGCCACTCAAACGCGGTGGCCAGCATCCTCTGAGAGAGCACCCCCTGGGGGCTGTTTTCGCCCATCTCAAACTCATTACGGACAACCGTCATCTCCGACTTCAAGTCGGCGGCCGAAACATGGCTGTTCAGCATCCGGTCGGCTTCCAGCCTCAGCGCGAACTCCAGATTTTCGGGCGACGCGGGAAACGTCTCGAAATAGTTGGTGCGGTCGTACCAGGTGGTTCCGTTGAAGTCCCCCCCCCTCTCTTTGAAGGCTGCCGGGATATTGGGATGGCTGGGCGTTCCCTTAAACAACAGGTGCTCGAGCAGGTGGGCCATGCCCGCCTCGCCATATCCCTCGTGCCGGGATCCGACGAAGTAGGTGATGTTCACCGTGACCGTCGGCTTGGAATCATCGGGCAGCAGCAAGACCCTCAGGTGGTTGTTCAGGCGATACTCGGTGATCCCCTCGACCGACGTGATTTCTTCCATTCCAGGCGGGAGATCGGCCTGTTGTGCACTGGCGGATCCAGCGCTCCAGAGCAGCACTGGCAGAACGCCAAGCGACAGGCCTCGCAGCAGACGAAACATGAATCGACGCTCCTGGGGAGACTCGAAAAGTGATCGTGATGGCGGAATTGTCGTCGAGCCCTTTCGGGAAAACAACCGAGGTCTCTGGGGAACCGCACTGGAATTGGCCGAGTTTTCTCGCCACAGTGAGAGGTCGGTTGTGTCCTCGCTTTCCCGGGAGTGCTGCCAAGGATGACTGCGTTTTCCTCATTGCCCGACGAATCGGCCAGCGCCTGGACCGAAACGATCAAACGGATTCACCAGTCAGGGGTCCGCATGGTCGTGAGTGTGACGGGTGGTGGCGCGGGCCTGCTGGGGCGTCTGCTGGAGGTCCCGGGAGGGTCCCGCAGTCTGCTGGAGGCCAGAGTCCCGTCCTCACCGGTTGCCTTGACCGGGGGGCTGGGCCGCCCACCCGCACA
>JBKCTR010000343.1:0-4284 GCA_046318755.1 Planctomycetaceae bacterium | reverse complement strand
CAGATTTTTCTTATTTTCCCAACCGAACCGGTTGTCATATTGATTTGTCATATCTAGTTTATCGAAGCTCGCTCACGTCGCGTCGCTTCAACAGTGTGTATTTTTTTCAACCAGGGTGGACCGCAGGAATTTTCAACTGCGGTTCCCTGTTGGTTGCCGGTCAGTTCCTTGGGAGAACGCAACATGAAAGTCAATTCGCGGCGTCGCGGGCGGCGTCCTTTCGCCCTTCCTCTGCATCTCGAAGGCCGAGTGCTGCTGAGCAATGCCTGGAGTGTGCCGGCCGTGGGAGCCATTCCCAAGCTCGACCTCACCACTCCTTTCAGCCCCTCCTCGAAAGGAGTGGAACAAACACCGCCAACGACACTCGGCAAGTCACTCCCCGTAGCTGACCAATTGGTGGTGTCGGCACGGCAGGGCAACGTCTTGGATCTGATCTCCCCCACCGGTCCCCTGGCGGGGTTGCAACTGGAACGGCGGCTCGATACGTCGACGGCGGTGTTGCGGCTTCCAGCCTTCGGTCCTTCGAGCATGGGCCCCATCCCCAGTGGAGCGCTCCGTGAGGTCTGGCAGTCCCGGGCCTCCGCCAGTCAGTTCGCCTCCAGTCTCCCCCAGGTGGCGTGGACCAGTCCGGTGCTCGAAACCGGCGGCACCTCGCAATGGATGGTCCCCACCAATGAAGTGATCGTCGCGCTGCGGCCGGGCCAGACGGCGGACGACTTCTTCCGCAACGACACCCGATTCGCCAGCTATCGGGCGTTGCCAGGAACTCCGGATCAGTTCGTGGCCACGGTCGCCGAGGGAGGGGGAGACCAGGCCCTGCTGCTGTCCGAGGCCCTGCAAGCCGATCCACGGCTGGCTTGGGTGCAGGCGAACGCCTTCCGCGAGTTCCGCAAATTCGCCACCCCCAACGATCCACTGTTCAATCTGCAATGGCACCTGGAGAACAACGGGATCGCCGGGGGCACGGTGGATGCCGATGTCGATGCAACGGCGGCCTGGGATGTGACCACCGGCTCCCCCAACACCGTCATTTCGGTGGTGGATGACGGAATGGAGTTCACCCATCCCGACCTCGCACCCAATCTGTTCGTCAATCCGGGCGAGATCGCCGGCAATGGCATTGATGATGACGCCAACGGCTATATCGACGACACCAACGGCTGGGATTTCACCACCAATGGCACGTTGGGAGACAACAATCCGGGGGCCGATTCCATCAATGACGCCCATGCCACGTCGGTCGCCGGGGTGGCCGCGGGGGTGGGCAACAATGGCACTGGCGTGACCGGGATGGCGCAGACGGCACGCATTCTGCCGGTGCGGATTTTTGGTTCAAGCGGTTCGGCCACAACCGACGCCAATATCGCCTCGGCAGTGTACTATGCTGCCGGGCGGACGCGAGATGGTCTGGGCCAATGGACCAACGTGCATGTTATGAACAATAGCTGGGGGGGTGGGGCGGTCAGCTCGGCAATCACGGCCGCCTTCACCTGGGCGGCGGGGAGTGCACGGGGTGGCCTGGGAACTGCGGTCCTGATTGCCTCCGGGAACGATTTCGCGGCCTCGGTCAGTTTTCCAGCCTCCCTGGCGGGAACCATACCGGGGGTGATGGCGGTGGGCGCCTCAACCAACTTCGACACCCGGGCCACTTACAGCAACTATGGGACGGCTCTCTCGTTCGTGGCGCCCAGTAGCGGCCGGACCTATGGAGGAACCGCCGATGTCGTGACGGTCGATCGCGTGGGGACCAATGGCTACAACTGGTCGAACACCTGGGCCGGCGCGGGGAGCAACGACTACACCGATGAGTTTGGCGGTACCTCATCGGCCACGCCGCTGAGCGCTGGAATTGCAGCCCTTGTGCTGAGCCGAGCGGCTGATTTGGGAATTTCCCTCAGTGCCACGCAGGTCAAGGGGCTGCTGCGGAACACCACCGACCTGGTGGGTCCGTCGACGGTGACGTACGACAACGTGACCGGTTCGAACCTCGAATTCGGGACTGGACGCGTGAATGCGGCCTCGGCGGTCCGCGGGGTGGGGATCGCCGAACTGGGGGTCTTTCAGGGTCGGTCGACGGTGGCGAGTGGAGCGACCCTCAACCTCGGTTCGTTGCGGGTGGGGAACAGCGTCACCCGCACCTTCCGTCTCCGGAACGAGGGGACCAGCCCCCTGAGTCTCTCGAATCTCTCCATCGCGGGAGGAGCCGACTTCAGCATCAGTTCGGGTCTCGGCAGCAGCACTCTGGCAGTGGGGGAAACGACCACGTTCACGGTGCAGTTCGCCCCGACTGTGGGCGGGGCTCAATCCGCGGTCGTCACCCTGTTGTCGAACGATGCCGACGAGGGGACCTACAGCATCAACCTGAACGCGACGGCAACGACTGTGTCGATCACCGGCAGGTTGTTTGAGGACTGGAACGGCAACCAGTCCCAGGAGACGTATGACCCCAACCTGGCGGGCCGGACTGTGTTCGTCGACGCCAACAACAACGGTGTGCTCGACACCTCGGTTCGCACAGTTTCTTCGGGCACCATCAATCTGGCCATCCCCGATGGGACTGGAACCAGCCTCTCCAACAGTCTGACGATTGCGGGCATGACCGGATCGGTGGACGACGTCGAAGTGACGGTCAACATCAGCCACACCTGGGTCTCCGACCTGCGCCTCGCGCTCCTGGGGCCCAACGGAGTTTCCGTGGCACTGGTGACGGGGCGGGGGGGTTCGGGAGATAACTTCACCAACACCACGTTTGACGACCAGGCAGCGACCGCCATCTCGGCGGGCGCCGCACCCTTCACCGGCCGATTCCGCCCAGAAACTCCCTTGGCGGGCTTCAACGGAATCAGCCCGAACGGGACCTGGACCCTGGTCGCCACCGATACGGTGACCGCGGACGCGGGTGTGCTGCAGAACTGGAGCCTGCGGGTTTCGGCCTACGACCCGGCCGGTGGGAGTGATCCCACGGCCATCACCGACTCCAACGGGATCTTCGTCTTCGAAAGCCTGCCGGCCGGCACCCAGACGGTCCACGTCGATCCCCTCAGTGGGTGGATCACACCCACCCCAATTGTGGTGAATCGCCCGACCGACGACACCATGATCACCAACGTCAACTTTCCGCTGACGCGGGCCGACGCGGTTTACTCCCGGGTCTATTCCGACACGAACGGGAACGGTCTGACCGACCCGGGTGAAGCCGGATTGGCGGGCCGCACGGTGTTCCTCGACGTGAATGGCAACGGACTCCTCGACGCTGTGACGGGACTTTCGACTGTCTCTTCGGGCACGGTGAATCTTTCGATTCCCGACAACAACACCGCTGGCCGCACGTCAAACCTCGTGGTGTCGGGGCAGGTGGGGGGGATCGTGGATCTGGATCTCACCCTCAACATCTCTCACACCGCCGTCGGAAATCTCGTGGTCAAGCTCACTTCGCCCCAGGGAACGACCATCACGCTGGTGAATCGCCGGGGTGGAACGGGAGACAACTTCACCAACCTGATCCTCGACGACCAGGCGACCACCGCCGTAAGTGCCGGCACCGCCCCCTTCACCGGCCGGTTCCGGCCTGAAACTTCCCTTTCGACATTTAACGGTCTCTCACCCAACGGAACGTGGACGCTGAACGTCAGCGACCTCGCCGCCGTCGATGTCGGAACCCTGCAGAACTGGTCATTGTCCTTCACCACCGGCGAGCGATCGCAGACCTCCGATTCCAGCGGCCGGGTGCGCTTGGATAATGTCGGGGCCGGAACACAGGTTGTCCGGCAAGCCGTTCCTCGCGGGGTGCAGCTCACGTCTCCTCCCGGAGGCTCCTCGACCCACACCCTGACCGCCGGGGGGGTGGTCCACGCCCTCCACTTTGGCAATCAGGACATCCCCGGTTCGTCCATCGCGGGCAACCTCTATGAAGACTGGGACGGGAACCTGCAGCGGCAGAGCTACGATCCATTGGTGACCACCCCGCAGACGGTGTACCTCGACACCAACAACAATGGCGTGTTCGACGGCCCGGCGGCATCCACGCTGAATTCCGGCCCCCTCAACGTGACCATCCCCGACAACAATCCGACTGGGATCTCCCGGGTTCTGGTAGCCTCGGGAATTTCTGGAACCATCTCCGACATCGACGTCACCCTCAACGTCACCCATACCAATGTGGGTGATCTGCGGGTCCAGTTGCAAGGCCCGAATAACTTCACGATCACCCTGATCGAACGCCGGGGAGGGACTGGCGATCACTTCACCGGGACCATTCTCGACGACCAGGCGACGACGGCGATC
>JBKCTR010000342.1:0-2639 GCA_046318755.1 Planctomycetaceae bacterium | reverse complement strand
CGATGAGCTGTGTGGGTTCCTCACCGCCTCGGCCCTCGTGCGCCCCGGCCGGCTGGAGGGGCTCGACGCCAAGAGCGTCAAAAAGAAACTCAAGCAGGTGTCTTTTGCCGCCGCGGTCAACCGCGACGACATCACCCGCGGAGCCGCCGACCTGGGGGTCGACCTCGACGAGCACATCCAGTTTTGTATTGCCGCGATGCAGACCATCGCGCCCGAACTGGGTTTGCTGCCCCAGACCGCCCCGCCGGCGGGGTGATGGGGCCGAGTGATCCCGCGGGGACGAGGCGGAACGGCCGAATGGGGCGACGTGTGCGGGTGAGGTGCGTGGGGGAGCAGCCCCGGTTGCCACACCGGACCGGTGACAAAGGGGCCGATCTGCACGTGTCCCGTGCGCCCCGTGAGCGGCCAACGGACGGGCTGGTACGCCCGCCCGGCGGAGGAGAGACGCCCGCCCGATTGTTGGGTTACGTGTACCGCACCGCGCGATGGGCCGGCTCGAAGTATTCGGGCAGCAATGTGTCGACCTGCAGAAGTCCCTTGCGGGTCAGGCGGATGGTTTCCCCCTCGACCGCCAGATAGCCGGCCTGCGCCTGCCGTCCCAGCGCCTCTCGGAACTCGTCCCGCACATCGACGCCAAACTTCTGCTGAAAAGGCCCGACCTGCACAGCCCCTTCCTTCAACTGCAACACAAACTCGCGGATCAGCGCCTGGTGCGGGGTGATCCGCAAGGCGCGGTTCAGGGGCAACCGCCCGGCCTCCAGCGCGGCCAGGTAGTCGGTCAGCTGATCGAGGTTCTGGTAATGCACCCCCTGCAGGTGCCCGAACGACGCCACCCCGGTCGCCAGCAGGTCGGCCCCCCGCCACACCTGATCGCGGTAGACGAAGTGATCGCGCTCGGGGTTCCGCACCAGTTCCTGGGCGCTGGAGATGTGATAGCCCTGCTTTCCCAATTCCGCGAAGGCCTCATCGACCCAGCGCCGTTTGGTGGGCCAGTTCGCCACCGGCGAGGTGATGCCCGCCTCTTTCATCTCCTTGGCGATCAGCGTGTTGAAGGGGAGTTCCATCTGATAGATGGTGATGTTGTCGGGAGCCAGCTCGCGGGCCTTGTCGAGGCAGCGATGCCAGTTTTCGTCGGTCTCGCCAATCATCCCGGCAATGAGGTCGATGTTGACCTGCGGAAAGCCGACCTGCTGGATCCACTCGTACGCCCGGAAGATCTCGGGGGAGAGATGCGCGCGGCCATTCGTTTCGAGAATCGTGTCGTCGAAGTTCTCGACCCCCAGCGAGATCCGGGTGACGCCAATCTCCTTCAGCGTCTTGACCTTTTCGAGGCTGAGCGTGCCCGGTTCGCACTCGAACGTCACCTCTTCGGCCGAGTCCCACGAGACCGAGGCGTGCAGCCGCGTGCGCAGTGCCAAGAGCTGCTTCGCACTGAGGTACGACGGCGTTCCCCCGCCAAAATAGACGAAGCGCAACGGCCGACCCGCCACACTGGGCTTGTGCGCCAGCAGTTCCACCTCGCGGGCCAGGGCCTGGGCGTACCGCTCGATGTCTTTGGCGTTCTGGTCGGTGTAGACCCGGAAGTAACAGAACCGGCAGCGCTTGCGGCAGAACGGAATGTGCAGGTACAGACCCAGCGGCGTCTCGGGACGAGGAGGACGCTGGTCGAGCACCGCCTCGATCTCGGGGAGGAATTCCCGCTTCCACTGCGAAAACGGCGGGTAATTCGAGATGAAGTAGCTGCCCACCTCGGTGGTCTCGGGCTTGTTTCCCGACACCACGTTCAACCCCGCCGCGGCCCCTGTTTCGAGTGCCATGTCGCCACTCATCCCTTCTGCCCAAAGCAGTACAGCTTGCCCGTGGGGGCTTCCGAGCCGATCACCAGGCACCCCTCACCCACGGCGGGCGACGCCGAAAAGGGCCGTCCATCCACAAAGTTCCACAGCTCTTTGCCGGTCGCCAGATCGAGCCCATACAGCCGCCCGTCGTGCGAGCCCACGAACACCCGATCCTGCACAATCACCGGCGA
Source organism: Planctomycetaceae bacterium (assembly GCA_046318755.1). Classification (GTDB taxonomy): domain Bacteria; phylum Planctomycetota; class Planctomycetia; order Planctomycetales; family Planctomycetaceae; genus UBA10511. The sequence continues at coordinate 610 of JBKCTR010000342.1, read as the reverse complement.
GCTGTCGATCTGCCGTTTGGCGTTGAAGATCCAGACGTTTTTCCCGGTCTCCCGGTCGAGGCAGTGCAGTTTTTTGTCTTGCCCCCCCACCACGACGTACTTGTCGTTCACCGCGGCGGAGGAATGAAAGGCCACATCTCCCTGCGCGGCTTTGTAGGTCCAGACGCTTTTCGCCTGCTTCCAATCGATCGCCAGGACCTCTCCCCCGTGGGTCCCCACGTAGAGCATTTCGTTGACCACCGCGGGGGAGGCGATGAGGTAGATTCCCAGGGGCATGTCGGTCACCTGTTCTCCCGTGGCGACGTTGATGACCCGCAGATGCGAATCGCAACCGGTGACGAAGGTGTGTCCGTCGACAATCGCCGGTGAGCAATTCACCATCCCCTGCGTTTCGAACTTCCAGACCAGCGTGCCGTCGGCGGCCTTCAGACAGTAGAGGTTGTTGTCGTGCGAGCCGAACACCACGCGGTCTTCAAAAAAGCTGGCACCGCTGATGATGGGTGCCCCGCCCCCGGTGGGATCTTCGGGATTGGTGGAATAGGTCCAGGCTTTTTTGCCCGTGGCGCGGTCGATGGCATGGAACAGCCCCTCTTCATCGCCGATGTAGAGC
>JBKCTR010000341.1:0-8294 GCA_046318755.1 Planctomycetaceae bacterium | reverse complement strand
GCCACAAACCCTTCGGTGTCGGCCTGGCCTGGAAGGAACCGCGCACCATGCAGGGTACGGTCCAGTTGCCAGTCGAGAGACTGCAGGGTGGCCTCGATGATCTGCCGGGGAGCATAGGCCAGCCGAGACAGCTCGGCAGAGGTGAGTGGAATGTGCTGCTCGAGGGGCAATTCGTCCCGCCAAGGGAAGAAATCTCCCGACTGGGCCGGTCGAAACAGATCATCGGTCGAGGTCAGCTGGGGCGGGAGGCTCATGGCGGCGCGGGGGACAGCAACCGGGTCAGATCGACCGCCAGCGCGTCGACGTCGTCTGTGGTGGTGTCCCAGCTGCACATCAGGCGGATCCCTCCCTGCCCGATGAAGGTGTAGAACTTCCAGCCGCGCTCACGCAACGCCTCGATGATCGGCAGGGGCAGTTCCAGGAAGACCGAGTTCACCTGCGGGGTGGACAGGAACTGGATGCCGGGGATTTGCCTCAGCCGCTCGGTCAGACGGGCGGCGAGGCGATTGGCATGGGCGGCGTGCCGCAGCCACGCGCCGGTTTGCAGCATGCCGACCCAGGGGGCGGTGAGAAACCGCATCTTCGACGCGAGCTGCCCCGCCTGTTTGCAACGCCAGGCGAACTCGGCGGCCAGGTCGCGGCGGAAGAAGACCACCGCCTCTCCCACCGGCATGCCGTTCTTGGTCCCCCCGAAGCAGAGCACGTCGACCCCCACGCGCCAGGTGACCTCTTTGGGGGCCACACCCAGGGTGGCGATGGCGTTGCTGAAGCGGGCCCCGTCCATGTGGATCTTCAGATCGTGGCGACGGGCGGTCTCGGAGAGGTTCCGGAGATCTTCGATGCTGTAAACGGTCCCCAATTCGGTGGCCTGGGTCAGGCTGAGAACGCGCGGCTTGGGATAGTGAATGTCGCTGCGCTTGAGGACAGCCCGCGAGACCTGCGGGGGATCGATGCGAGCCTCGTGTCCCCCGACCGTCAACACCTTGGTGCCGTTCGAGAAGAATTCGGGCGCGCCGCATTCGTCGGTTTCGACGTGGGCCAGTTCGTGGCAGACAATCGAGTGGTATGACTGGCAGAGGGTGGCCAGGGCGAGGGAGTTGGCGGCTGTGCCGTTGAAGGTGAAGAAGACCTCGCAGTCGATTTCAAACAGCTCCCGCAGCAGATCGGCGGCGCGGGCCGTCCAGGCGTCATCCCCGTAACCCGGGGCGTGGCCGTGGTTGGCCTCGCTGAGGGCCTCCCAGGCTTCCGGGCAGACGCCCGAGTAGTTGTCGCTGGCGAATTGACGGCGGGAGAGGGGCTGGGGACTGGTGTTCATGGACAACGGGGGTGTGGACGGCAGGGACGACGAGAGATCATCGATTCACAGAACCACAAACTCAAGGAATCGCCAGCCCGCCAGCCGTGGGCCGACGGTTTGGGGCCCGGGCCAATCTCTGAGGGCTCTGCGTGCGGTGGCCGGGGAAGGGGCGTTGCAACCGGAGCGCCGTTTCCCGTAATCTCCGGACGGTTTCAGCCACTCCACCCGGCTGGAAAGAAGACCCGGCCCCGGGGAGACTCTGGGGTTTGGACTTCTCTCATCTCGATCTGTTCGCTTTCGCTTGGTTCCGGTTTGATCATGGCGTTTCCCCCCGTCGAAGAGCAGTTGGCCCTGTTGACCCGCGGTGTCGAGAAGATCGTCCCCGCCGAGGAACTGCGACGCAAGCTCGAACAGAGCCTCCGGACCGGGCGTCCCCTGCGGGTGAAGTACGGCATCGACCCCACCGGCATCGATGTGCACCTGGGGCACACGGTCCCCCTCCGGAAGATCCGCCAGTTCCAGGATTTGGGGCACCAGGCGGTCATCATCATCGGCAACTACACCGCCCTGGTGGGGGACCCCAGCGGCCGCGATCAGACCCGGGCCCGGCTGACCCAGGAGCAGGTCGAGAACAACGCCCGCGACTATCTCAACCAGGTGGGGAAGGTGGTCGACCTGTCGCGGGCCGAGGTGGTGCACAACGGCGACTGGTTCTCGGCCATGAGTTTTCTCGATGTGCTCGAACTGTGCAGCAAGGTGACGGTGGCCCAATTGCTGACGCGAGACGATTTCGCCAAGCGCTACGCCGCCGAGCAGGCGATTTTCCTGCATGAATGCCTCTATCCGGTGATGCAGGCGTGGGACTCGGTGAAGGTGCGGGCCGATGTCGAGCTGGGAGGGACCGAGCAGCTTTACAGCTTCATGCTGGCCCGCGACCTGCAGCGCGACCAGAACCTGCCCCAGCAGATCGGCATGATGACCCCCATTCTGGTGGGGCTCGATGGCGTGCGGCGCATGGGGAAGAGCCTGGGGAACTACATTGGCATCGCCGAGTCGGCGTACGACATGATGAAGAAATTCATGCAGGTTCCCGACGCGGTGATGCGGATGTACTTCGAATTGCTGACCGATATTCCGCTGCCCGAGGTCGACCGGCTGTTGGCCGGGCATCCCAAGGAGGCCAAGCTGACCCTCTCCCGCCACGTGATCTCGGGCTACCACCCCGCCCCCCAGGCGGACGAGGCGGCGGAACGGTGGCAGCGCGAAATCTCGCAGAAGGAACTGCCGTCCGAGATTCCTGAGGTGATCGTTCCGGCGAGCGCTCTGGTGGAGGGGCGGGTGCCGGCCGCCCGGCTGCTGCAGGTGACGGGGCTGAGTCCCTCGTCGAGCGAAGCGCGGCGGTTGATCAGCCAGGGAGGGGTCTCGGTGGGGGAAGACAAGGTGCGGGTGGAGACGCATGATACGCCTGTGGCCGTCGCCCCGGGACTGCTGCTGTGGGTGGGGAAAAAGCGGGTCGTGCGGCTGACGATTGGCCCCAGTTGAAGGCGGCGTGCCGCCGGTGGGGCCTGCGTCACGATTCGATGCAGACTGGCGGTTCGAGCCCGGTGCGTCGACATCTTGCGCCTGGGGTCACTGACGAGGCGCGGGCTGCTCTCCGAATTGCAGCCGCAAGAGCAGCGATTTGACGTCGGTCATCGCGATGGTATCACGCTCGATGGCTTTGGACGAGCAGATGACGACCGCCCCCTCGGCCGCTTCGCGTCCGGGGGTGGGGAGACGGCCGTGACTGCCGCGGACAATCGAGGCATCCAGTCCAATCACATCCATGTAGTAGCGGAAGCCGAGTTTTTTCTGAGCCAACCGGCGGGCCATCCGCAGCTTGGGGAACCGCAGTTGGGGGTCGACGAACAGTTCCACGGGGTCGTAGCCCGGCTTGCGGTGGATGTCGATGGTGCGGGCGTAATCGGGGGCCAACCGGTCGTCGAGCCAGAAGTAATAGGTGAACCACGCCCCGGGGGCGGCCACGGCTACCAGATCGCCCGAGCGGGGATGATCGAGCCCGACGCGGGCCTGGGCGGTTCGGTCGTGCACCTCGGCCACGCCGGGCAACCGAGCCAGCACCCGTGCAACCTCGGCCAGGTCGCGTGCGTCGGGCACGTACACGTGGGCCACCTGATGATCGGCGACGGCGAACGCGCGCGAGGCTCCGCAGTCGAGGGTCTCCCAACCGAGGGGTTCGCGCCGCACGGTGAGGAAGCCCGCCTCCCGAAGGGCACGGTTGATATGCACCGGCTGTTGCACATCAGTGATGGCATATTCCGACAGTACCACCACGTCGGCGCCCTGCTGACGCACCGCCGAGATCAGCCGTCCCGCCTCGTGGTCGATCGCCCGAATGTCGCGCGAGATTCCAGGGTGCGACGGTCCCAGCCGCTGCAGGTTGTAATCGAGGTGTGGCAGGTAGACGAGGGTGAGGTCGGGACGATGCTTGTGGAAGACCGACAGTGAGGCGTCGACGATCCACCGGCTGCTCTCGATGTCGGCCGTTGGTCCCCAAAACTTGGGCAGGGGGAAGACACCCCATTCCGCCTGGAGCTCGTCGCGAAGGGCTGCGGGCTGGCTGTAGGAATCGAAGATCTTCCGTCCGTCGGCCGGATAACTGGGACGGGGAGTCATCGACCAGTTGACCCGCGCGTACATGTTGTACCACCAGAACATCTTCGCCACGGTGTAGCGGGGGTCGAGCTGCCGGGCGGCGTCGTAGACGGTTTCTCCCGACACGAGGTGATTCGATTGCTTCCAGAACAACACCTCGGCCAATTCGCGGAAATACCAGCCATTCGCCACAATGCCATGACCCGAGGGGGGCAGGCCGGTCAGCAGGCTCGACTGAGCCGAGCATGTCACCGCGGGGAGTACGGTTCCCAGCGGACGGGAAAACCCCTCGGCGGCGAGTTGGCTGAGATGCGGGGTGTGCGGCCCCAGCATCTCGTGGGTCAGGCCGACAACATTGATGACAACCAGCGGATGGCGCATGATGCCGAGACCTGCAAGACGTGTCAGCAACACCGCGAGACGCCGGGGACCGTGGTCCCCGCGTGTCGTGGCGGGATCTTCAAGACAAGAGGAACAGGGGCAGTCGCATGTCGTCAGACAAACACCCGCCAGCTCAGGCCGAGAACTCGTCGAAGGTCACCGAGGGAGCAGCACCCGCGTGCGATTCCCGACCAGCCTGTCCGGTCTGCGGTGGCCGGCTGTTCGAGATCCGTGCCAAGCTGCACTGTTCACAATGCCACACCATCTGTGAAACGTGCTGTGAAGGAGGGCCGGGCTGAGAGCTTCGCAGGAAACTCCTCCCAGGCGAATGTCGAGGGGTTAGCGGCCTGCCCGCACGGCGGCGTGCATGGCTTGGGCCAACTGGCCAATGCGGGCCAGCACTTGGGCCCGGTCGGCACCCGTTTCGCTGATCGTGGCGACTTCCCGGACCAGAGCCGATCCCACAATCACGCCGTCCGCCACCCCCCGCAGTTCGCCAACCTGTTCGGGCCGGCTGATACCAAACCCCACCGCCAGCGGCAGCTTGGTCTGCGACTTCAGCCAGCTCAACTGCGTCGACAGTTCTTCGGGGAGGGTCGTGCGCACCCCCGTGGTCCCCGCGACCGAGATGCAGTACAGGAAGCCGGTCGCCGAGGAGAGAATGCGTTGGGTCCGGGCCTGGGTGGTCGTCGGGGCGATCAACTGGATCAGGTCGAGCCCGGCCGCCTGGGCCAGCTTCGTCGTTTCCTCCGCCTCGTCGGCAGGGAGGTCAGGAATGATCAACCCGGACAGTCCCGACTGCTTGGCCCGCTGGCAAAACAGGGCTGTGCCCATGCGGAAGACAATCGCGTACGAGACCATGCCCACCATTGGCGGGCGGTGTTCGCCCGGTTTCCAGGGGAGTGTGGCCAAGGTCTGCAGGATCTGGTCGACATGCAGCTTTTTGGACAAGGCCCGGGTGTACGAGGCCTGGATCACCGGCCCGTCGGCGATGGGGTCGCTGTAGGGAAACCCGATTTCGATCAAATCGACTTGCTGCCGGGCCAATTCGAGAATGAGATCGCGGGTGAAGTCGAGATCGGGGTCGCCCGCCGTGATGAACGGCATGAAGGCCATGCTGTTCTGTGCGTGAAGCTGGCTGAAGACGGCGGAAATGGGGGTCTGAGTTGGCGGCAAAGTGTCCTCGCGGCGTTCCGGGGAGCGCGGCTGGGGGAGACAGGATGGTTTCAACCTTCATGATCCAAGATTGACACTCCCCGTTCAAGCGGTGGGGAGTGGGACGAGTCACGCCCAGGGGGCCTTTGGTTGACGGGGGCCGCGCTCTCGACGGTTCGGTCGACGGAAGACCTGTCGACAACCAAGACAATTTCCACGCAATAACGCGGTTTTTCCCCAGATGACTGGCCTCAGTCTCTGAAGGCAGTGGAGCGGGCCGGTGGCAGGGAGGCCCCTTGAGAGAGCCAAGGCGCTTGGGAACCGATTTGGGACGGACTGGGCGCCGACGTGGACTGAACCCCCCCTCCGGAAACGGGAGGCCCCGCAGTCGGTTGGGATGGGTACCGGGTCGACCAGTCTGATAAGGTCGGTCAAATACCCTGCCTGATGGGTCCATGACGGCACTGGCAGCAAGTGGCCCAGAGATGTTGGCCCCAAACCGGTCGGCACCAAACCGGTGGAACTGTGGGCGGGGAGCAACGTTGCCGACGTTTATTTGGGGTTCCGCCGCTCAGACTGAGACTTGTCGAGCAGGTCGCGATCGGACAGTGTGATATCGAGATTGACGTATTTTCCCTCCCGCAGCACGACCATGCGGACCCGCCGGCCCACGGGAGTGAGGCTGACCATGTTGATGAGGTGGTTCTCATCTTGCACTTCGGTGCCGTCGTAGGTGAGGACCACATCGTCGATCCGCATCTGCGCCCGGTCGGCCGGGGTGTCGGGGTTGACGCGCAGCACTCGCGCGCCCCGCACCCGATCCAGTTTGAGAGAGGCGGCGGTTTCGACGTTGAAATCGGGGTCGAGCGAAACCCCCCGGTAGGCCCGCACCACGCGTCCCGTGGTCAGCAATTGTTCCACGACCGTCCGCACCAGGGAACTGGGGATGCTGAAGCCGATTCCCTCATTGCCCCCACTGTTCGAGGCGATGGCCGAGTTGATTCCCACAACCGCGCCGTACATGTCAATCAGGGGACCGCCGCTGTTGCCTGGGTTGATTGCGGCGTCGGTCTGCAGAAAGTCCTGATTGAGAATGTCGGTGGTTTCCGAGATCCGCAACGCGCGCCGACCTTTGGCGCTGATGATGCCCAGGGTGGTCGATTGGCTGAGTCCGAAGGGGCTGCCCATCGCCAGCACCAGGTGACCGATTTCCAACCGGTCACTGTCACCCAGCCGAGCGGCCGTCAGGTCGCGCTCTCCCAGCAGCAGGACGGCGAGGTCGGTCGAACGGTCCTCGAGCTTTTGAATAGGGCGCAGCACGCGTTTATCGTGCAGGTGCACGGCGATTTCAGACACATCACTGCCGTTAACCACATGGCTGTTGGTCACCACCACGAACTGCCCGTTGCGGGAGTTGATGATGACCCCCGAACCGGTCTCGTCGGCGCGGCGGCCCCGCAGGGTTTTCCGCTCGGTCTCGATGTGCACCACACTGGGACCGGTCGTCCGGATGATTTTGGCCAATAATTCGCTGGACCGCAGCAGGGGAGAGGCCGGGTCGGCCAGTTCCCTGCGGGTCCCATCAGCCCGGTTGCCGCTCGACAGGTCTTGAGCCTCGGCGGGGGGCGTGTGGAGTGCCGGCCACAACTCACGCCCGAGGATCAGAGACATCAGGCCCAAATTGGCCCACAGCAGCAACCGAGTGGAATTGGACATCAGTTTCGAAGTCCCTGTCGACCGGCGACGGGCGATTTGGTGGAGAAAATCGGCCCGTCAACCCCCCGGGGTTGGGAACTCCGAGGGACAGGAACCGATCGACTAATCGACTGGCACATCAAGATCGCGGAAGGTGAGGTCGCGATCGGACAGCCGCCCTTCGTATTCGTAGAGCGACTCCCAGTTTTCGCTGAAACCTTCCCCCCGATCGCTCCGCCGTTCCTGCCGTTGCCGACAGTCGATGCAGACTGTGGCGTACGGAAGTGCCTTGAGCCGGGCGATGGGAATTGGCTCCCCACACACCTCGCACTGGCCGTACTTCCCGTCCTTCAGCAACTGCAGGGCACGTTCAATCTGTTCCAGTTCGCGGCTCTCGAAGGCCGCCAATTGAGAGTGCATCTCGTTTTGGCTGTCGTCAAGCGCCGCGTCAGCCAGATCACCACCCAGGTGTTCCGAAAACGTCGAATCCTCCAGCTCCATCAACAATTGCTTGCGCAAAGCATCCCGCTTTGCCACCAAGCTTTTGTGCAACCGCATCAAAGCGTCTTTGCGAGCCATCCCTTGTTCTCCTGTTCGATGACGTTCACAGTCAAACGACATCAGTCCCCACCGCATTCTACGCGTCGGCTCTCGGTTCTTCGGGAGAATTTCCCGATTCTCCATCGCCAGCCACCCTGTCAGACAAGTCTCAAGTCCAAAAGGTTCCGCGACTTAGGCAAAAACCCTCGTCAGCACCTCAGGAAACTCCTCGCCGGCTGCGGTGAGCCTCCCGCACCCACGCTGGAAACCGCAGTCGGTCTGCCAACGTGGGGCTCCAACACCCCTTTGCCTCAACCCACCCCCCCAAAGCCGCAGTGATGTACGGATGGGAGTGTTGTTGGCGTTTCCAATCCAGTTGAGTGGTTAACGCATCTTGTTCGAACCCGGATCACAACCCGGTCTTCCTTTTTCCGGAAAATGCCCGCGGGTATAACAAAATCGTGTGTGCTGGTCGCTTTCTTCGTTCGCCAACCCCCCACCCGGGTCAACTCCTCCGCTATGCCCTCCTTTTGCCAGGCGAATTCGTCCCAACTTCCCTTGTGTCTGGGAC
>JBKCTR010000340.1:0-5604 GCA_046318755.1 Planctomycetaceae bacterium | reverse complement strand
TGTTCGCGGTTCCGCCGGTTATGGAAAGACCTTTCTGAAGCTCGACAATGCCGAGCGCCGTGAAGATGCGGTCCGCGACATCGGAGCTCTGCTGGACTGGGTTGCGAAACAACCGGAACTCGACCCGGCGCGGGTGGCGGTCATGGGGGGATCTTATGGGGGCTACATGGTACTGGCATCATTAACCAACTACCCGCACCGCTTGCGGGCAGGTATCGACGTAGTGGGCATCGCCAGTTTCCGCAGCTTTCTCAAGAATACCAGCCCCTACCGTCAGGACTTGCGCCGGGCGGAATACGGCGATGAGCGACTCCCTTCCATGCAGCAGTTTTTCACCCGCATCGATCCCCTCGAACGGGCTGGAGAGATTCGTTCGAAACTCCTGGTGATCCACGGCAAGAACGATCCCAGAGTGCCCTTCTCAGAGGCCCGACAGATTGCTGACCGTGTCCGGGATTTGGGACGCGAAGTCTGGACTGTCTATGCAGACAACGAAGGCCATGGCTTTTCCAAGAAGCCCAACCGTGATTACCAGAACGCGGTCGTCTCCCTGTTTTTGCAGCATGCCCTGGAACTGCAACCCGTTTCGTCAGACCACCAGCCGTAGATCTCCAGACTCAGGCACGCCTCAACGCCGCCCAACCGATTGCGGTCAGGTGCTCCTCTCGTAATCGCGATTTCTCGAGGAACGAAAAAGGGCCGGGAATACGTCCACCGGGCGCTTCTCTGCCCTTTCGGTGTTCCCGTCCCGCGGTGGCTCAAAAGGTTCGAACTCCACACGCGGCCACTCCGGAACTGGTCATTTGGAACCGCCCCCCAGTTCCTTGAAGACATGTTCGATGTTTTCCACCTGCTGACGAACGGGAACTCCCGTCCAATCCTGGTACCAAGGAAAGTCGATGCTCTCCTTGATCTGGGCCAGAGTTTTCCCATTCGCGATCGCATCACCAATAAACTGACGGAGCTCGACGAAATACCGTCGCTGCAGGTCAATCAGGCCGGCATCACTCATTTCCCCATGCCCTGGACAGACCTTCTGAACGGGCAACTTCTTCATCTCGGTCAGGGCTCCAATCCAACTCTCGGTGTTTGAGTCACCCATGTAATTGAAGGGGCCGTTGAGACAACTGTCGCCCGTGAACAAAATCCCATGTTTCGGCAGCCAGGCAACCGCGTCCCCCTTGGTATGTCCATGCGCAATGTGCAGCAGTTCCACCCGCTGCCTGGAATCCTCAATCACCAGCTTCTTGGGGAAGTACAGACTGGGGGTTAGGTAGTCGAGCTTGCCATATTCAGCCGACTTGTCCTTCTTCGACTGCGTGAATCCCTGGATCCCTTTGGTCCGAAACTCCTCGGCTGCATTTTCGGATGCAATTGCGGTTGCCCCAATCTTTCCAAAAATCGGGTTCCCATCGGCATGATCCCCGTGATAATGCGTGTCGAACACATAGCGGATCGGCTTGTCAGTCGTCTTCCGAATGAGCGGGATGATCTCCTCGGCCTGATTGGGAAAATTGGCATCGATGACCAGCACGAAATCGTCGAAAATCACCCACCCCTGATTGCAGCCGATGAACTCTGGCTTCCAGCGGGTTTTGCGAAACCAGACCCCCGGGGCCACTTCGGTGACGGTGGTCTCATCGGGTTTGAACCAGCCCGCGGCGAACCCGCCAACGCCCAGCAGCATCGCGCCGGTCAGCACACTCACGATCATTCGACGGGGAATCTGGTTCATCTGCGACTTACCTCAGAAGGCTTCACTGACGACATCGGGGCGGACGTTCGCCCTCGGCCGATTATGTTCGCCACCCGGAAAAACCTCAACTCGCTGCCCGCCCACTCCACAACCACGGTGCCTGTTGGTTGAGAAGGGCCACGCCCAACTGCGGCGTTCCGGTTGTCGCCCGCATCCGTTAATCTCGCAGAGGATCTGCCCAGCCCGATTTCATCCAACTGTCGCTGCACGCCATGGACCCCATTCCTCAAGGCCCCACCCCCGCCCGAATCCTTGAGACGCTGAATGCGTTTCAGCGCAGCGCGGCGCTCAAGGCGGCCATTGATCTCGATTTGTTCACGCACCTCGGGAGTGGAGCCACCACGGCCGAAGGTCTGGCCGTTGCCACGGGGGGAGACCAGCGTGCCGTGAGAATTCTCTGTGACTATCTCACGGTTCATGGTTTTCTGCGGAAGCATGAGAACCATTATGAGGCCGCCCAGGATGCGGCGTTGTTCCTCGATCGCAGCTCCCCGGCCTACTTTGGATCGGTCACAGAGTTCCTGCACTCAGGCCCCCTGATCGATGCCTTCCGCGACATGGCGCAGACCATCCGCCAGGGACGGACTCAGTTGCCAGGTTCCGGGACCGTCGAAACGAACTTCGCGGGCTGGGTCGATTTCGCGCGCTCCATGGTTCCCATGATGCGAGCCCCGGCAGCCTTCCTGGGGTCATTCGCTGCCCGATTGCGTCCCGGACCAATCCGGGTCTTGGACTTGGCGGCAGGACACGGGTTGTTCGGAATCTCGGTGGCCCGCGAGAACCCCGCCGCGCACATCGTGGCCCTTGATTGGGAACCGGTGCTCGAAGTGGCCCGAGAAAATGCCGTTGCAGCCGGGGTGGCCGACCGACACACCCTGCGTCCCGGAGACGCTTTGCAGGTCGACTTTGAAGGGCCCTACCAGCTCATCCTGGTGACGAACTTTCTGCATCACTTTTCCCGTGAGACGAACATCGCCCTTCTCCGACGACTGGCCGGGTCACTGGCTCCCGACGGGCTGGTGCTGACTCTGGAATTCATTCCGAATGCCGATCGAATCTCCCCTCCCATGCCAGCCGAATTCGCTCTGACCATGCTGGGGACGACAGCCGAGGGTGACGCCTACACCTTCGAGGAATACGCGGATATGTTCGAATCTGCGGGACTGACCCAGAACGAGTGGCTCGACGTGCCAGCCTCAACCCAACGCCTGATGATCAGCGGCCGCTGAGACCCAGAGGTCCAGACCCCACCTGTGAACCGTCACAGCGAAATCACAAGCCCCCCTCCGTTCCTTTCGAGAGAGCCCCCCGCAGCCGGGGAAGCGCCCGATGTCCAACCCTCAGCATTCGTCCCGATCAGCCCCACACATCGCCATTGTCGGCGGGGGTGTGTCTGGGCTGGCTGCCGCTCACCGGTTGGATGAATTGGCCCGCCCCACCGGTCGTCCCTTGCGAATCACGCTGTTGGAAGCACAGGCTTCCTTAGGCGGGTTGGTGGGAACCCGGGAGGTCGACGGGTATCGTGTTGAAACCGGGGCGGATTCTTTCATCACCAACAAACCCGGTGCCATTCGCCTCTGCGAACGGATTGGATTGGCCGGCGAACTGATTCCCACCGATGCCCGCTACCGACGTTCTCTTGTTCTATCTCGGGGACGAGCGGTGGCCGTACCAGAGGGTTTTCAGTTGCTCGCCCCGAATGCAATGTGGCCGGTCTGGAAATCGCCAATTTTTTCCCTCGCGGGCAAGTTGCGACTGGCGGCGGAACCATTCATTCCCCGTCCGGCGCACCCGGTGGAGGATGAGAGTCTGGCGAGTTTCGTCCGTCGCCGTTTGGGAACCGAAGCCCTGGAGCGGCTGGTCCAGCCCTTGGTTGGGGGCATCTACACTTCCGATCCCGAACGGCTCAGCCTGCGGGCGACCATGCCCCGCTTTCTCGAGATGGAAGCCCGCCATGGCAGTCTGATCCGCGCGCTGCAGGCCGAGGGAAGGGAAACGGCGTCGCCCCAGGACCGAGCGGCCAGCGGAGCCCGCTATGGCCTGTTCGCCACCCCCCGCTGGGGAATCTCGCAACTGGTGGAAGCACTCACTGCGCGGGTCCAGCAGACCGCCGAGATTCGAACCGGCACTCCGGTTTTGACCATTCGGCAACGCGACGGTTCGCAGGGCTTTCAACTGGAGTTGCCGCAGGGAGAGCTGCTCGAATGCGATGGATTGGTCTTGGCAGCGCCGGCCCATCGAGCGGCGGGCCTGTTGACATCCCTCCGCCCGGTCGCCGCCGCAGCCCTGGGACAAATTGAATATGCCTCCACCGTGATTGTGGTCAGCGGTCACCGACTGGCCGACGTCGCCCATCCCCTCGATGCCTTTGGATTGGTCATTCCCGCAATCGAGCGCCGCAGAATCCTCGCCGTCTCTTTCACAAGCCGGAAGTTTCCCCATCGAGCCCCGGACGGTTCGGTTCAATTGAGAACGTTTGTCGGGGGGGCAATGCAGCCCCAGTTTGTGGGACTTTCGGACGAGGCGATTGTTGACCTGGTGCGGGAGGAATTGACCGACCTGCTGGGAGTGACATGGCGGCCCGAAGTGGTGGTGGTGGCCCGCTGGATGAACTCGATGCCCCAATATCATGTGGGCCACCTCGACATTGTCGCCCGGATCGAACAAGACCTCGCCGCGCTCCCCCGCTTGGCCCTTGGGGGGAACGCTCTCCACGGCGTGGGACTGCCCGATACCATCGCCAGTGGCGAAGCCGCGGCTGAGCGGGTCTTCCAGGCCCTCACGGAGCGCTGATCCGAGCGTCGAATCGGGCGTCAGGAGGGAACGGGAGGCCGTTCCAGGATTCCGGCAACGATTTGCCCGGCCTGCCCGTCAAGAATGGTGCCCAGCCCATTGGGGCGGGGAAATGCGACTTTCGCCGCGTCCAGCCCAAACAGATAGAACAGTGTGGCGTGGTAGTCGAAGTGATTCACGACGTTTTCGACCGCCTTGTGGCCAAATTCATCGGTCGCCCCCCAGGTCAGACCCCGCTTGATTCCTCCACCAGCCAGCCACATGCTGAAGCCGTAGGTATTGTGATCGCGGCCGACGTTTTTCTCGTTCTGAATGACTGGCAACCGGCCCATCTCGCCGCCCCAGTGCACCAGTGTCTGGTCCAGCAGACCCCGTTGCTTCAGATCTTTGATCAGCCCTGCGACGGGGCGATCGGTTCGGGAACAGATATCGGGCAGGGCCGTCACAATGCCTCCGTGATGATCCCAGGTCTGGTTGCCGGTGCAGATCTCCACAAAGCGCACCCCGCGTTCGACCAACCTGCGGGCCAACAGGCACCGAATGCCAAACTCGCGCGTCTTGGGGTTGTCGAGTCCATAGAGCTTCTGGGTGGCCTCGGTCTCCTGCTGAAAATCGAGCGCTTCACGGGCTGAGGTCTGCATCCGGGCAGCGAGTTCATAACTCGAGATGCGGGCGGCCAATTCGTGCTCGCCGGGGCGCTCCGACAATTGCTGCCGGTTGACGGAATCGAGCAGCTTGAGGAATTGCCGCTGTGTCTCGAGGTTGGAACGCCGGGGAGGATCCAGGTTCAGAATCCGCGGCTCCTGGGGACGAATGACCGTTCCCTGATACAGCGAGGGAAGCCAGCCGTTGTGCCCATTCTCGACCCCCACCACCGGCAAGCCCCCGGGATCGGTCAGCACCAGGTAGGCGGGCAGAGTCTGGTTTTCGGCCCCCAGGGCAAATGTCAGCCAACTCCCCAGCGCGGGCCGGCCTCCGGTCGGACGCCCCCCGTTCAGGGCGTAAATCGACTGGCCATGATTGTTCACCCCCGTGTGCATCGAGCGTATCAGGGT
>JBKCTR010000339.1:0-17867 GCA_046318755.1 Planctomycetaceae bacterium | reverse complement strand
GAGCTTCGACTTCTTGTGGCTGTCGACCTCCGGGCCCTTGATGCCCAGCCCCTTCTGCAGGTCTTCCTCGTTCCCCACCAGGGCATCGACCTGGTCGACAATGGTGCGGATCACCTGCTGCCCCTTGGCGTCGCCGCCAATCGCCGCCCAGAGCTTGGCCCGGTAGTTGAGGTCGAACGAGTTGATCGCCCCCGCCGCCTTGGCGGCCTTCATCGCCTCGACAATGAGCGGAGCGGTGGTTTCGGACAGGGCCGAGCAGATGCCTCCCGAGTGGAACCAGCGGACCCCCTTCGCGAAGATCCCCTTCCAGTCGAAGTCACCCGGCTTGAGCATCCCCCCCGCTTCGTTGGAGCGGTTGTAGAAGACGACCGGCGCCCGCACCCCCTGCCCCCGGTCGCTGTAGACGGTGGCGATATTCGGGCCGCGGACACCGTCGTGGGTGAACCACTTGTAGAACGGGGTCACCCCCATCTCGCGAACCTTCGCCTGCACCATCTCGCCGATCGGGTAGTCGACCATCGCCGTGGCGACGCCGGTCTTCAGTCCGAAGCAGTCCGACAGGTTGGCCGCGACGTTGTATTCGCCCCCCGAGACGTGGATGTCGAGTGATTTCGCCTTGCGGAAGGGGATGACCCCGGGATCGAGCCGGTGGACCAGCGCTCCCAGCGAAAGGAAATCCAGCTCACAGGCATCCTGCCGAATCGACAAACCGCTCATGAAAACTCCCAACAGAAAAGGGTGACAGAGGCCCAGACAAGAGGCCCCTCAGGCGTCGCGAATTGTAACGGGACGGTGACCGATTTGCCCCCCCGCCCAGCGTCTGAAAGAGCACCGGCCCAGCCGGGGGGCGGGCCCATAGGCAGCCTGCCCAGCTCCCGGCGCTGTCAGATGGTGACCGAGGTAAACCCGCCGTCGACGACGATATTCTGTCCCGTGACAAACGACGACGCCCGGTGCGATGCGAGCCAGACCACCGCCCCCCCCAGCTCGTGCTGTTCGCCAAACCGCCCCATGGGTGTGTGGGCGAAGATCTGCTTCCCGCGGGCACTGAGGGTGACTCCGTCGGGCTCGTACAACAGCTTGCGGTTCTGCTCGGCCGGGAAGAATCCCGGACTGATGGCATTCACGCGGATTCCCTTCGTCGCCCATTCCCGGGCCAGGAACTGGGTGAGGTTGATCACCGCCGCCTTCGCAGCCGAATAGGCGACGACCCGCGACAGGGGCAAAATGCCCGACAGCGACGCGATGTTGATGACGCTGCCCCGCTGTTGCGACAGCATCGTCTCGCCAAACACCTGGCACGGGAGCAGCACCCCGGCCACCAGGTTCAGGTCGAACACATCCCGCCAGGCCTGCTGGGGGAGTTGGCAGAAGTCGCTGCCGGGGGGGAGCGTCGCTTCCGGGCGGTTCCCCCCGGCGGCATTCACCAGCACCTGCACGCCGCCGGTCCGCGAGACAATCGCCTGCCGGGCGGCCAACAGGGAGTGGTGGTCTGCCGAATCGGCCGTCTGGAAAAAGGCCTGCCCGCCGGCGGCCGTGATCTCGGCCACGCGGGCCTCGCCCCGCCCCGCATGCCGCCCGAGGACGGCGACGGTCGCTCCGGCCCCCGCCAGAGCCTGGGCCATGGCTCCCCCCAACACACCAGTTCCGCCAATCACGACTGCCGTCTGGCCGGAAAGGTCAAAGAGATTCGTCGCCACCGTCTTCACCTTCGGACTTGCCGATTGTCTGACAACTCGTTTGCGGACCACCGTCCGAACTCGGGCGTTCGACCGCGCGGGACCGGCCACCCAGAAGCACACCTGCACGCGACTTACGGTCGCGAATTGTGCTCAGCGCCGCAACTGTTCGAGAGCTCCGGCCGCCTGCGGGTATTTCGAGGCGTGCTGCTGCTCGAAGTTTCGCGCGAAGGCGTAGACCGACACGGTGTATTCACCATGCCCAAACACCGGCATGCGGGCCAGCGACTCATCGGCCGACAGATGGCGATAGAGAATGTCGTACATCGCCAGAAACTTGGCGGTGCGGGTGACCCCATGCTGGCAATGAACCAGCAGCGGATAGTTGTTGGGATTGGCGAGAATCTCGACGAGGCGGGCCACCTGCGGATCAGCCGGATCGATGGTGTTGGGCATGGTGGCGTCGTACAGCATCGCCCCCGAACCCTCGACCGCCGCCCGTTCATCAACACATCGCTGCCGCCCCATTTCGTCGGGATTGCAGAGATTCACAATCGACCGGATCTGGTATTTCGAGATCAACTCGGCGAACACGTCGGCTTCGAGCCAGGCGCTGCGATAAACCAGGCCGGGATCATGCACCTCAAAATGGTTGTAGCGCTTGCGCTGTCGGTACCAGACCAGCCCGCTGGTCCCGGCACACAACCCCAGGCCCCCCAGCAACCAATTCCGCCGCGTCCATCCCCGCTTCACTTCTGAATCCTTCCTTGGAACCTAGAGTGAGCCCAAATCGTCCAGCGCCACATCCTCGTAGAGCTTCTCGGGACGCCGCCAGTCGTATTCCGTTTTGCCGCCGAAATCGCGCAGGCGCATCTGGTCGGCAGTCAATTCCAGCACCTCGTAGTCGGCGCGATCGCCATACAACTTGCGGATCAGTTCGAACTTGGAGGCGGGGCGGCCATCCACCGTGCTCATCACCAACCGCCCCTCTTCGAACTCCCAGACGAGATCGAACTGCAACGTCTCGGCGAACAACTTTTTGGCCACCCCACCCAGCTTGACCACCATGGTGCCCGAGCCATCGGGATTGAGGGTCAGCGTCCGCTCTCCCCGATAAAAATCTCTCCAGACACCCAGCACACGCTGCTCGGGAGCCATGACTTCCGGGGCGGCTTCGGGAACCGCCTTGCCCGAGGAGACGACTTCGCGGTTTTCGTCAGCCAACTCGGGCCCAGCCGATGCTTGCCAAGAAGAAATTCGCCCAGACGCTACGGCCTCCGGGGCCGGAGGAGCGTTCCACTCGACAAGACTCCGGGGGTTGGCCGAGGCGGGTTCGCGTACCGTCGGCACAGAGCGATCCCAAGCCCACCACACGCCAGCCATCACCAAGGCGAATGCCCACCAGCCTCGCCCCGGTATGGATCGGCGGACGACTGACGTTGCCACATCTGCTTTCTGCGAATCCATGCAGAGGCCCTGTGCTGGTTCCTGACGTGATCTGAACACTCGTGGATGAGAACGATATCTCAAACGCTGGAATCGTCAAAGACCAAAGTCAGGGCCAAAAACAACGGCCGCCCGCCCAATCGACCCGTACGGCGGCAGCCGAATGGCCTGGGTCGATCGAGACTCGGTCCAGGAAAAAAGCAGGGGGGACTGAATTCGAGATTCAGTCCCCCCCAATCGTCCGAGAGGCTGTTGTCTTTTCAGACAATCGACAGCCGACACCTCAGAAAAGTCATTCCGGGAGACGCCCCTGGTTCACCGCCGGGAAGGGCCCCGAGCAGGCTTCCATGAAGGCGACCAGGTCGAGCTTCTCCTGTTCGGTCAGATCGAGCTTCTTCATTTTGGGGCTGAGCGTGGCGTTGGGAGTCCCTCCCTTGTTGTAGTGCTCAACGACCTCCAACAGCGTCTTCAAGCTGCCATCGTGCATGTAGGGAGCAGTGAACGCCACGTTGCGTGTCGTGGGAGTCTTGAACGCCCCTTTGTCCTTCTCGTCCTTGGTCACATTGAACCGGCCGAGGTCGGGCTCGGCCTTGTCCATGCCGATGCCGAGATTGTGGTAGAGCTCATCGGCAAAGTTGGCTCCCACGTGACAGTGGGCACAGTTGATCCGCTCGCTGAAGAACAAGTCCTTCCCGCGGATGGCGCTCTCAGACATCGGATGCGCCTTCGAGTCGGCCAGTTTGGCCTCATACTCGGCCTTCAACTCGGCATCGTCGGCGAAGTCCTCTTCGGTCAACTTGAGGAAGGGGACGATCCGCTCGAAGTAATCGTAAGGCGAGGGGCCCGTCACAATCGCACGCTCGAAGGCGGCAATCGCCTTGCCCACATTGTCGATCGTCGTTCCCCCCTCACCGAAGATCTTTTCAAACTGCAGTTTGTAACCGGGAATTCCCGCCAGCGTCGCGACAGCCTTGTCGTGGGTGTTGCCCATTTCAATCGGGTTGGCGATCGGGCCGACGGCTTGGGCCTCCAGCGACGGAGCACGACCGTCCCAGAACTGGGCCCGGCTGAGGATGCGGTTGTAACTGACTGGGCTGTTGCGACCTCCCATCTGACCATCCACCCCCACGCCAAACTGGGTCTCTTTCGCGTAGCCGTGGTCGGGATGGTGACAACTGGCGCAGCTGACGGTGTTGTTCGAGCTGAGACGCGTGTCGAAATACAACTGACGTCCCAGCTCAATCTTGGCACGGGTCAAGGGATTGGCCGCCAGGACATCGGCCGGGATGACACCCAAGCTGAGACCGAGGGGCAACTCCACATTCAGGACCTCGTGGTTCCGCGAATCTGCGAGCCAGGCTTCGACCTGAGAGACCGTCAGAGGTCCCTCGCCGGGAATCCCGGCGGTCAATTCCGGAGATCCCAGCAGCACTTTCCCTGATGGGGGCGACGCCGCTTTGGGAGCGGAGTCCGCAGCCCCGGAGGGCTCACTGGTGGCGACTTTTTCGTCGGCGGGGCTGGGCGTCGCCGTTTTTGGTTCACCAATCACCTGATCGCCGGGCGGGCGTGGTTCATCATCCGGGAGTTCAAGATTGCGAGAGACCGGGGCGGCGGCTGCCGTCGTCCCCGCGGGTGCCTTGCCTGCTTTGGGGGCGGGGGCTTCACCGCAACTCGAAAGCAGCAGGCTGGAGAGCAGTGGCAGAGCCACGCGTGTAAGAACAGAACGCCTCATGAGTCACCTCCGCAATCAGGACAGATGGTCACTGGACTAAGATCGCGGTACTGCTCACGCGTACCGATTTGATCCGAGTCGTTCAATTTCGTGTGGACGATTGTAGGTCGGGAATCAAGTCGCGGGATGACCGCCGCTCGCAGCACCGTCGTGGATTCGGAACGAGGCGAGGCATCGGCGTTTCCTGATGGGTATCCGCAGGAAGCGGCCGAGCGGCGCGGTCGCAGTGGAGCGAAACCCCAAGAAACAACGAACTGGCATGGGAAATCTCCCAGCAAACCAGTCTGAGCGCCGGTTGGTTTACGTCGAGAGTCGAGTCGGGGGAAGCGGAGAACGAGGCAGCCGGCCCACAACTGAGGCGGCAGCCCGTTTGCCTGGTTGCTTGGTGACCGCGAAAATCCCACTCCTCAGGAGAGAGTTCTCCGGGACCAATCAACCGGAAAGGGAAAAGGCTCCTGCCCAGACAAACGGGTGAGTGCAATTCACGTTGTCGCGACGAGATTGACTCGCTGCAGTCGAGCCAGCGCTGGGCCGCCCAGTTCGAACGGGTGTCAATTTGACAGATCATTCATGCGAGCATTACCATGAAATAGGGGTCAGGGATTACCTTCAGGTTCCACCACTGGCTGAGACAACCGTGACCACGCGCCTCTCGAGCGATTCGCGAGAACTCTGTTGATGATTGCCGACGTTCCACCACCATCAACACACAGCCGGGTGCGACAATTCGGAGTTCGATTTCGCTGGACTGTTGTGGGCCTGCTGGCGATTCTGAACATTTGGGGACTATCGGTCTACCGGCAGGAAACGTCGCAGTTGGCGCAGCTTTCGCACTCCCTTGTCGAGGGGGTGCCGGATCAAGAGTCACAGGTCGAGCAATTGGTGTCGTGGGTTTGCCACAAGACAGCCACAACCCGCCCGAATGTCAGCTTTCTGATGCCGGTGTTTGCCCCACTTCGCCCGACGGCATGGCAGGTGGCCCAGCATGGCGGAGACTGTAGCTACAAGGCACGCCTGTTCATTGTTTTGGCGCGTCACCTCGATATCCCCGCCCGGAAAGTCGCACTTTTTCAACCGGATGGAGAGTCGACTCACGCGGTGGCTGTGGCCGAGACAGACTCGGGAGAGATGGTTTGCGACCTGCTGTTCGGGACTATTTATCGTCATGAGAATGGAGCTCTGGTTCGGCTGGCAGAGCTGAAGGGGAATACGGAGTTGCTGCAGGAATGTCTGGCGCGCGAGGCATCGCAGGGCAACCGGCTGGCCGCGAAGTACCCTGTGAACAAATACTCGTATTTCGATCCGAAGACGATCAACTGGTCGAAGTTGCCGGGGGGGCAATGGCTCCATGCCGGCTTGGCCCGGTTGCTGGGACCGACCGCGGCCGACACCCTGCCCCTTCCCTACCTGATGAATGAACCGGCCTTGATTGTCTTCTCGGCGAGCATGGCCGTCGTCGGACTGTTGCTGTTTCCGAAATTCGGGCTGGGAAAGCGGAATTCCACACCGGTCACAGAGCCCGTGACAACCGCGTTGAAACCTTCGAGCATGGCCTGAAATGTGTGGAATCGTTGGTATTTTTGATCACAAGAGCCCTGTTTCGTCCGAAACGATTGAAGCCATGTGCGGTCGCATTGTGCACCGCGGCCCCGATGACATGGGCCTCTACGTGGACGGCGGATTCGGAATGGGAATGCGGCGTCTGTCCATCATCGATCTGGCCGGGGGACACCAACCGATCGGAAACGAAGATGGTTCGATTCAGGTCGTCTTCAATGGGGAGATCTACAACTATTCCGAGTTGAAGAGAGAATTGATCGATTGCGGGCACAGCTTCAAAACGAACAGTGACACCGAGGTGTTGGTCCACGGCTATGAACAATGGGGAGATGCGCTTCCCACCCGGTTGAACGGGATGTTCGCCTTCAGTGTCTGGGATTCGAAACGGCGTCGAACGCTGGTGGCCCGCGACCACGTGGGGGTCAAGCCTTTGTATTTTCAGGAAACTTCGGGGGGAGTGGCCTGGGCATCGGAAATCAAAGCGCTGCTGGCGATTCCTGGCAATCGGCCGCGACTGGATTCTGCGGCGTTGATTGACTTTCTCGCGTTGGGCTACGTTCCCGCCCCGCGAACCATGTTCGCCGGAATCCACAAACTTCCGCCAGGTCATCGCATGATCATTGAGGCGGGAAAGCAGCGTGTCGAGTCGTACTGGGACATCCAGTTTCACGAGGAAGACCGGCGCGTGGGCGACTGGTGCGACGAACTCCGTGGCCTCGTCGACGATTCGGTTCGTCGCCAATTGATGAGCGATGTCCCCCTGGGAGCATTTCTGTCGGGCGGAGTGGACTCCACCGCGATCGTCGCCACCATGCGCCGGTTGGGGATGCGCGACATCTCCACCTACTCCATCGGATTTGGCGGTGCCGATGCCTTTCACAGTGAGCTTTCGGATGCGGCCGAAACAGCGAGGCAACTCGACACGCGTCATCACGAGATCGTCGTCGAACCCGATGTCGCCAGCCTGTTCCACCCACTGATCGAGCAACTTGATGAACCGATCACGGACACCTCGTTCGTGGTCACTTATCTCGTGAGCAAGCTCGCCCGCGAAAACGTCAAGGTGATCCTTTCGGGTGTCGGTGGCGACGAAATCTTCTGTGGATACCGGCGTTATCTGGGACCGCGACTGAAGGCGATGTACGGGATTGTCCCAAAGCCCCTCCACCGCGGAGTCTTGCTGCCTCTCGCCCGGCTCTTGCCCGTCGATCGAGGTTCCGCATGGAAATCAAAATTCCGCTATGTGCGCGGATTCCTCGAGGCCGTGGACATGGACGATGGGGCCACTTACCAGTCGCTGGTGGGGATTTTTTCTCCCACGGAACTCGGAGCTCTACTGACTCCTGAGCTGAGCGCACGGGCCCTGGCCAGTCCCCCATCTCAGGTGGCCGACTACTACCGCCAAGCCTCGACAGCGGACCCCATCAATAAGATGATGTATGCGGACGTGAAGACCGCCTTGGTGGATTCCCTGCTGGCTTTCACCGACAAGATGACCATGGCGGTCTCACTCGAAGCCCGGGTCCCGCTGCTGGACTATCGCCTCGTGGAATTCGCCGCCCGGATTCCAGGAAACCTGAAGTTGCGTGGGACCAAGGGACTGAAACACCTGTTCAAGCTGGCCATGTCCGACCGGCTGCCCGCCGGGGTGGCCAACCGCAGGAAACGTGGCTTTGGGACGCCGATCAGCCGGTGGTTCCGCAAGGAACTGCGTCCTTTGCTGGCCGAGTACCTCTCTCCGGATCGCGTGCGAGCCCGAGGGTATTTTCAGCCCGCCTTTGTGGAACGGCTGTTGGCCGAGCACTTGGCTGAAAAGGCGGATCGCAGCGAGCACCTCTTGTCGTTGCTGATGTTTGAGATCTGGCACGGGGTCTACCTGGACAGGATGACATGATGCAGTTGGTCGGGGAAATCTTGCTGTGGGGGTCTGTCGGCGCGATCGCGGCGAGTTACTTTGTCTATCCCCTGGTGCTGCTGTTGCTGGGGCGTTTGATTCGCCGGCAACCCGATCCACCCGAGTCGTTTCCCAGCGTGACTCTGATGATCAGCGCCTACAACGAGTCTCGGGTCATCCGGGACAAGCTCGAGAACACATTGGCGATCGACTACCCCGCGGATCGTCTGCAGGTCCTGGTCATTTCCGATTCGTCCGACGACGGGACGGACGAAATTGTGCAAGAGTTTCGTGATCCCCGCATTCAATTGTGCCGGCTGGAGCCGCGGGGGGGCAAGTCCCGTGGCATCACCCATTTCATGCCGTTGGCCACGGGCGAATTCGTCGTCTTCAGCGACGCGAATTCGATGTATCAGCCCGATGCGCTGCGGTGGCTGATGCGCCCGTTTGCCGATCCCAAGGTGGGCTACGTCGTGGGACACCAGTTGTACGAAGACAAAGAGGCGAGCTCTGCGGGATCTGCCGAGAATGTCTATTGGCATTACGAAATTGCCCTGAAGGAGGCGGAGAGCCGCGTGGCGTCCGTCGTCGGGGGGGATGGAGCGATGTACGCCATCCGCCGCTCGGTGTGGATTCCCATCGCACACGACGAAATCAGTGATTTCGTGTTGCCCCTGAGGCTGGTGGCCCAGGGCTACCGGGGAGTGTTCGAACGACGCGCTCGTTGCGTCGAGTCGACGGGAGCCAGCTTCAAGGCGGAATTCCGTCGGCGAACCCGGATCGTCAATCGCAGTCTCACCGCGGTGATGCGTGTTCCCCGGGCGCTGCAACCTTTCCACGTCGGATGGAATGCAGTCCTGCTGTTTGTGCACAAGGTACTGCGCTGGTTCACCCCCTTCTTCATGGTGGGGGCACTGGTCGGAAACTACATGGCGGTGTCAGACGGTGGCAACGTCGTGACCCGCCCCCTGCTGTACCTGCAGTTGGCCTTTTACGCGTTGTCGGTGTTGGGGATCGTGCCGGGATTGCGTTCCATCCCCCTGTTTTACCTTCCCTTCTACTTTTGCCTGTCGAATCTGGCGGCGGCCAAAGGGGTCCTCAAAGCGCTGCGTGGTCGCCCCACCGTGTTGTGGAATCCGGAACGCGATGCCTATTCCAGCCAGTCCTCCCCGGCCAACCCACCCAGTTGATCGCCCCGGGGCCGCGTCTCGCGACAGAGATCTGGATTCCTCTCGCCTGGGGAACTCCCGAAACCTCGGAGGGCCGCCGCTCGAATTCCCTGGCAGCATCCCCCAGTCGAATCTTGCCACAGTCGAATCTTGCCACAGTCGAATTTGGCCACCGTCGAATCGTGCGAGATCATTCGCATGAGCTTCGCCCGAGGCGACCACCGCCAGCGGCATCGGGGAATCCCGCAGTGTCGACATTTCGGAAGCGGTCATTCGCCTCTGGCAATTTCTTGACGGTGGCTCGAGTGTATAGAATCGCAGAGTCGGGTTGGTTCCTTCGGGGGCTTCCCGGACGCCAGATGCTGATTTCGCGGCCCACGTTGGGTGGCTGGTCTCCACCAGGAAGATCCGGCCCCGGTGTTCCCGCCAACCCTGCAACCTTCAGAGCATCCCATGACTCAGCTGCCCTCCCCGACCGGCTCCGCCGCTCCCAACCCCACAAGTGGTGAAGGTGCCATTGACCTGCTGAAGCAGGCCATCTTCACCAGCATCGGTCTCGCCAGCCTGGCCAAAGACAAGGCCCAACAGTTGGCCGCCGAGGTCTCCACCCGCGCGAAACTCTCGGAACAGGACGCCCGCGACTTCAGCGCCGAGCTCAGCCAGCGGGTCGATCAGGCCCGCCAGGAATTGAACGCCGAGGTCGACAAACGGATCGACAGTGCCATGATCCAGTTCGGACTGGTCAAGGCGGGAGTCAAAAGAATGGGGAACGAAGCGGCGACCGAGGCCGAGTCGTTCGTCGATGCAAGGCTCAACGAAGCCTTTGACCGGCTGGGTGTCGCCCGGCAGGAAGAGATCGATTCACTGAAACAGCGCATCGAGCGACTGGAACAGAAACTGGCCAACCTGGCGCGATAGCTGGCCGATCTGTCGGTCGCCCTCCGCAGGTTCGAGAGACTAAGATCCGCGAAGGATTCCGTTGGTGAGGCGGTCGCAGACCTCCCCCCAGTGCTGGAACGGATGGAATGACTCGTTCCTGAGAGTCAATTCCTCGGCCAGGTAACCGCGGGCGAAGCGCAGGTCGGTCGGGACCAACCGCGCTGGATCGACATCTGGGTAACCATCCCCTGCAAATGCGACGGTGCAGCCGCGCTGCTGCCAGTGCCGCACGACCGCTTCCTTGTCGATTCCGTTTTGCTCCGAAGGATACCGGGTCCCTTCCGGGCGCCGCAGGCAGAGGCGGCCGTCGATGACGTCGCCGGGGTTCGAGTGAACTTCGGCCAGAATCCCCGCCCGGGCCAACAACTGCTCGATGTACCACAGCGACCCTGCGGACACGATGACCAGGCTCCAGCCCGCGCTGTGCAGCCTCTCGGCCCCCGCTCGCACGGCCGATCCCAGACCATGGTTGGCGACCAGTTCTTTCAGGGCAGCCTCCCCAGGGGCCGCAGAGGCATAGATTCGCCGCATCCCCTCGAAGTGCGTGATGTCGCCTCGACGGTAATCGTGCCACGCCCGCAGAGTTTCGGGGCCACCATAACGATCGGTGAAGAGCAGGTAGTAATCGTGCGACCACAAAGTCCCGTCGAAATCGGTGACCAGAACCTGGCGGGTGTCGGGCGTTGGAGCCAATGCAAGTGGTGTCATAGTGGGGGGGGAGTAGGCCGCTCTGTGCGTTGCAGTTCAGAAAGCGAAGACATTCAGGGAGAGGCGACGGCCACTGCGTGCAGCCGCTCGATCCAGTCCTGTACCTGCAAGCCGTCGTGGTAGTGGGCCCCCCGGGGAATCGGCTGCCGGTCGCGGACCACCCGGGCGAAGCACCGCAACTCTTCAGCCAACATGCCCGTGGGCGCCGCCCCAGACAAGCCCCCTCCCGCCCGAATTTCGAGAGCCAAAGGCCACTCGGCCTTGTCTCCCCAGATCTGCAGGGGACGCGGGTTGGGCTCGCATCGGGCGGACCAGCCTGCGCCAAACACTTCGAGGCGATCATAACCACGGGGCGCCATTCCCGGGGGCGTCAGGTACGAGGCCGTGAGGTCGGCCACCAATCCGCCGGGAAAGACCAACCGGGCCGAGGCGAGATCGATTTCTCGTTCGGGAGTGCGATGATAGGCGGCGCTGTACGACACTGGATCGGGGGCCGAGCTGACGGTCGCCGAGGGCCCTGCCCCGGAAGGCCCTGGCCCGGAGTTCGACTCGTGGGCGACCAGGGCCTGGACACAGTAGAGATCGTGGACCATCGCGGCCACGAGGGGATTCTCTCCGGGAAACTGCCGCACAATGGTGGCGGGCCGGTGCCGGACCGCCTGGAGATACGACAGGGGCCCGCGCTGTTGGACCAGCGGCAGCAGCTCGGCGAACTCGCTGTTGAAGAGCACGATGTGACCCAGCATGAGCCGCGACGAGCCGGGGGGGACCAAATCCGCAAGCTGTCGGGCTTCGGCCAGCGTCTCGGCGATCGGCTTTTCGAGCAACACACGAGCTCCCGACTGCAGCAGCCGTCGCGTGACGGAAACGTGCTGCGCGGTACTGCAGGCCACCACCCAAGCCTCAGGGGCGGTGTCAGCCAGGGCCCGTTCGAGATCGAGATAGCCGGGCACATTCGGCAGCCATGGTCGGGCGGCGGCGAGGCTTTCTTCCCGGCGGGCCACCACCGCGACCAGCTCAAACTCATCGAGCGCGGCCAGCGTGCGGGAGTGCAGCATTCCAAACCGCCCCAAACCCACGACGCCAATGCGAATGGGGCGAGATGCCGTTCCATCTTGTGACTGCAGTTTCGCCCCAGACTTTGACAGGGGAAGTGCCATGCCCGATAACCGTTGCAGGAGAGACCGCGTCAAGCGGTCGGCCCGTCACAGACTGGCCGACCGGGCGCGTTGGTGTCGTCCGAGTTCACCCGAATCCGCGTCCCAACCTGAGTTTGATGGTTCCCTTCCGGCGCGCCAAGGAACTTCCCCCAGACACGAAGTCGCCCGATGCCCTGCGAGTCTCCCGACCTCACCGACCACCGACTCGATCCGTTTCGAGACCTGAAAAACCAGGGGCTCACACACGGAAAGACCTTCGTGGCCGAGGGGGAAAAGCTGGTGCTGCGACTGCTGGGCAGCGGGTTGACCATCGAAGCCATGGCCTGTACCCCGGCCCTGCATGCGCGGCTGGAACGACTGATCCCCCCGTCGACGACGGTCTTGCTGCTGGAGTCGCACCAGATTTCGCAACTGATCGGATTTCAGTTTCATCGGGGCGTGCTGGCGCTGGGGCGGATCCCGCCGGCGGTGTCGCTGCCGACGCTGCTGCAGAGTCTCCCCCAGTCGGAACCCGTCTTGGCGATTGGCTGCCCGGAATTGCGCGACCCGACCAATCTGGGGACCATCGCCCGCACCGCCCTGGCATTGGGAGCGCAGTTTCTGATGGTGGGCAAAGCCGGCGTGGATCCCTGGTCGCGGCGGGTGTTACGGACCTCGATGGGGGCGATTTTTCGGCTGCCTGTGGTCGAGACCGATGACTGGTCCACTGTCTTTCGGCAGTTGCATGAGGCGGAATTCGAAACGATTGCGACCGTGCTCGACTCGGGTGCCGAATCGCTGAGACAGTGCCGGTTCGCCCCCCGCCGGGCGGTGTTCCTGGGAACGGAGGACCCTGGCCTTTCGGCGGAGATCACCCGGGCGTGCCGTCGGTGGGTGACGCTGCCGATGTCGGCTGGTGTCGATTCGCTCAACGTGGCGGTCGCGGCGGGAATTGTGATGTATCAGGCCACGGCCGAGTGGCCGGCAACGCCAGCGAAGATTCCCGAGACTCCCCATGACTGAGCCCGAAGTGGTGGCCTACCATGAGGCCGGTCATGCGGTCGTCGCCTGGCAGTTGGGGGGGCGTGTGCGATTGGTGACCATCGATCCCGACAACGACGATGGCCCGGCCCGCGAAGGGGGAACAGAGATTCGGTGGCGACGTTCAGAAGGAGAGCAGACTCTCGCCCGAAAACTGGTGCGGGTGAGCCTGGCCGGACCGGTGGCCGAGATGCTCTACACCGGCGACCCCTATCACCCCGGAATGGTGGCGGAGTGGGCGGCCGACTGGCACGCGGCCTGGGAGGCGGCGGAAGTTCTGTGGCCCGAAGAACGGCAGCGTCTGGCGTTTCTGGAACAGACATCACTCGAACTCTACCGTCATCTGAACCACGAGACACAATGGGCGGCCCTGGCCGCCTTGGCCGACAATCTGCTGGCGCACGACACGCTCGAACGGGAAGAAATCGAAGAGATTCTGCGAGACTGGCTCTGAGTGGCGGGGCGGGGCCCGCACCAACGCAGGCCAAGAGACTACAAACGCTCGGTCGGCTCCCCACTCATTTCCGCGAGAGCCCGCTGCAGAGGACAATTCGCCGGGGCCGAAGCTCCCTGCCGGTATTGCTGCAACAGCAGTCGGGATTGCCGCGCCAGCATCCGGCGAACCTCCCTCCGTTCTCCCCGGATTCGGGGAATCGCCAGTGAGTCATACGCTGTGGTTTGGTGACGCATCCAGGCGATGACGGCCGCCTCGGCCCGTTCCTCGACGGGAATCAGCGTTGTGCGGGCCACCGTTCCACTTCCCACCGGAGTGGCGTGGAGGGTGACCGCGTCGGCCAGACGCCCGGCCAGTTCCGCGTACTGCGGAGCGAAGGCCAGAAACCTCAACACGGCCGCACGGAAATCCTCGACATAATCCGCCTGCTGGCGATCGCGCCGTAGGGCCGCCGATTGCTGCTTTTTGGCATACGACTCAGTCGCCCGTTCCGCGGCCAGCCCCGACTGTACCTCGGCGATGGTTGTGGCCGGCGCCCAAATTCCCCGACCAAAAATCTTCCGCCCCCGGCGTTCCTGGATCACCCAGAATTCCCCGGCCGCCTTCACGCGCCGTGTCGCACCGGCATCTCCCGGAAGCAGCAGTTCCCAGCCTTCGGGAACTTCATGCACCGTACCGGCCGCGTCGACCACAGTGCGCGGCCGTGGTCCGGGAGAGAAGACCGCAGATTCGGGTTGACGAGTCACGCACTCACTCCGGGACGGGGACTTCGGCGCGGACTGACCGGAATGTCTGTGAGCCGGCCCTGCCACGATTCAACAGACGAAAAAAGTAGCGAGGGATGACGTGGCCGACGAGCGTTCCCGACTGTTTTTGGGCGAGCGACCAACGGCGGACCACCCCAGAGTTGACGCCCCGGGGGCCCAGGTCGATGATCAGTTTCTCATCCGGAGGACTTCCCTCTGGCTGCGAAACAAGGAAGATCCGATGAGCTCGACCACAGGGGGATCGGTGCGACTGAGTCAACGGAGGGAATGGGCCAGTCGCCAAGCGATTGGATTCCTGATGGCCCAGGCCGTGGACAATCCCCAGGTGCTGTCGCTGGCGGCCGGTCTGGTGGACCCACTCTCTCTGCCCATCGCCGAGACCCGGCAAGCTTTCGAACACCTTTGGTCCGACCCGGTGCGGGCCAGGCACGCCCTGCAATACGGCACGACCGCGGGTTCGATCCAGCTTCGCCACCGGGTGGCCGAGCACTTCGCACGCCTGGAAGGGGTGGAGCTCTCTCAGTTGGGACTGCGGCCCGAGCAATTCGTGCTGACCACCGGATCGCAGCAGTTGCTGTCGCTGGTGGGGGAGATCCTGGTCGATCCGGGCGACATCGTGCTGGTCGCAGCTCCCACCTATTTCGCATACCTCGGAACGCTGCACGGACTGGGAGCCCGGCTCGTGCCAATCGCCACCGACGCAGGCGGCATGCAACTCGACGCTCTCGAGCATACGTTCTCGCAACTTCATCGCCAGGGAGATTTGTCGCGGGTCCGGTTTGTTTATTCGGTCAGCTATTATGAGAATCCGTCGGGAATCAGCCTCGCGGCCGAACGGCGTCAGGGACTGGTGGACCTGGTCCGGCGTTGGTCGCGCGCACACCGCATCTTCGTGCTGGAAGATGCCGCCTATCGCGAGTTGCGTTATGACGGCCCCGAATTGCCCAGCCTGTGGAGTTTCGATCCCTCCCGCCAGCACGTGATCTACGCCCAGACCTTCTCGAAGAGTTTTTCGCCTGGGCTGCGGGTGGGCTGCGGCATTCTGCCCGAGGAGCTTGTCCGACCGGTCTGTGACCGGAAGGGAAATGAAGACTTCGGCTCGTCGAGTTTCGGACAGCATCTGCTGGCCGAGGTCTTCGAACGGGGTCTCTATCAGCCCCATGTGGAACAGGTGCAACAGGCCTACCGGACCAAGCGGGATGCGATGCTGGCGGCGGCCGAACGTTATTTTGGTGACCTGCCCGGGGTGACCTGGGTCCGGCCTGAGGGCGGGCTTTACGTCTGGATGACTCTGCCCGAGGCGACGGCCACTGGTTTCGACAGCCCGCTCTTCCGCGTGGCTGTCAACGAAGAACAGGTGATGTACGTGCCGGGCGAACTCTGCTACGCCGTGACCGACGCGGGGGTTCCGCGGAATGAGATGCGACTGTCGTTTGGTGTGCAGGACCCGACGGGCATTGAAGAAAGTATGCGGCGATTGGCGAATGCCGTCCGCAAGATACTTCCCTGACCGGACCATGTTTTGCGGATTCCGCCCCACGGCACGGGGTGGCCACGATCCCCATCGCCGCCTGGTACCGGAATAAACAGTACCGGAATGACCAGTACCGGAATGACCAGTACCGGCCGGAACCACAGTGCTTCAACGAGGGCTTGGCCCCTCCTGAGATCAAACCGGGTCGGTGCGCGTGTTGACCGGGTCGGTGCAATTCATTCACCCGATCGGGGGGGCCTTTGCTGGATGACCGCGTACCACCCCAGGCCGTCATACTCCTGGTAACCAAGGGTCTGCGCGAACGAGATGGTGTGCCCCAGACTGTCGCGATAGGTCCCCTTCGACTGTCCCTGTGTGAGGAGGGGACAGGGCTGGAAGACTCCGACCGAGTCACTGGCGGCCAGCACGCGTAGCCGGCGGTCGAGCAACAACACCCGACTGCGGCTGAATTCCTCTTCCGTCAGCGTCGGCTCCTCCTGCACGATCACGCGCGATTGGTTCCCCCAGTCGAAGTACACCCCCAGCACGCCCATGGGCCGTCCGTGCAATTCCCCGCCCGGCCGGACCGCGGCGGAGTAGAGCGCCACAGGGGAGTTACGATGGAGGCTGCAGGGGCGAATTTCATCGGCGATATAGTCGTTTCCGCTGGCGGTCGAGAGGGTCTGTCGAAACCAGTCTTCTTGAGCCACGCTGGCCCCCAGACAGGCCGGGTATTGCTCGGGACGGGAGCAGGCGACGATGTGTCCCGCCGTATCGGCCAGAACGAGGTTGAGGTAGACACTGTCAAACCGGTTGATTGTGGCGAGTCGCCCCCCGGCCCGGGAGATGTCGTGGGGGCCGCGGGTGGCCAGGGCTTGGCAAAATGCCTCGTCAATCGCCCACCACCGCACGTCGGCCGTGCGCTCATAGAGAGTCCGGACGATCAATTGCACCAGGGTCTGCCCCATCTCGACCAGGCGGGTTCCCTCCAGCTCGTCGATCAGTCGATCGGTCAATTCGAGCCCATCGTGGATCTGCCTGAGCATGACCCCGCGGAACTCCTTGCTGTTGATTGCCGCCTGCTCGGCGAGGTTCTTGACCTCGCTGGCGACCACGGCAAATCCCCTTCCGGCGTCTCCCGCGCGGGCGGCCTCGATGGTGGCATTCAGAGCCAGCAGGTTGGTTTTGCTGGCGATGCTGGCGTTCGTCTGTGCGAAATGTTGCACATGCGTGTCGAGCCTGTGGATGATCTCTTGAATGCGGCGTGGCATTGGCTGTGGAACTTGGATCAAAGTTCTTGCGTCGCCTCTCGCCTCAATCCGGGGGGAAACTCCATTCCGGAGTATGTTACAGGTTGTGGGTTGTGGCCGATCAGGAAGGAAACAACAGCCAAGGGATCGGGAATGATTGTGTCGAATCGAAGGGTTGCGACGTTTGTGTCGCCCCGCGCTGGCCAGATTTTCGCCCCACCGGTCCCCCAGTCGGTGCCCGGCCGGGACCCCGGGCCACGGGGGGCTCCCTCCCATGGAGACGTCAATCGGCTGCAACCGATCTGCCTGCGGACGGCCGCGATTTGGGCCCGTGTGACCAACACGATGTCCGCAATCACGTGGCCCCTTGTCCTGCGATGGCCCCTTGTCCCGCCAAGAGGCCAAAGAACTGAGGGGAGCGGCCACCCACAGGGGGGCGCCGCAAACAGGCCGCGTTTTCCGATTGACTCGGGTCTGAGGTGGCCTTAAGACAGTATTTGAAGGAAAAGGCACAGCGGTTCAGGCACATTTTTAGAGGCAGCAGCATGGCGAAAAGCCGCAAACCGACGCGGACCACAAAACAAACGGCGGAAGACTTGGCAGCGACACCCAAGA
>JBKCTR010000338.1:0-11746 GCA_046318755.1 Planctomycetaceae bacterium | reverse complement strand
GGCCAGAGTTCCAGCCGTGAGCCCCAGCCACAACGGGAGGCCCGACAGCTTGGTCAACCAGGCGAAGTCCTTCCCGCCCCCCCCAGTCCCTCCCTTTCGCCACAGCCCCTCCCTTTCGCTCCAGTCCCTCCCTTTCGCTCCAGTCCCTCCCTTTCGCCCCAGTCCCAAGGCCATGGTGCCGAGAGCCCCGGCTCATGTCCTTGGCGACCAACTCCCATCGGGAAAGGGTCTCACCCGGCTCGGTTCGATCACGGGTCTCGTCAGTCTGATTGCGGTTGACGCAATCTGGCGATTCGAGCATAGTCCGCCCCCCTGCCCAATCCATCCCCCGTCACAACTCCCCCGGTCTCTTCCATGACGGAATTTCCCTCCGCGGATGCAGGCTCACCACACACTCCTGCGTCGCCAAAATCGTCATCTCCTGGCGACCGCTCCCTGACGCGGGACGTTCACCCGGTCTCGATTCGCGCCATTCCCGGCCTGCGTGCCAGCCATTCGCCCATCGATCATGAATTGACGGTGATCATCCCGGCCTACAACGAGGCGCAACGTCTCCCGCAAACCCTGCGGGGACTTTCGGACTATCTCGGGCAGTGGGGGGTCGACTATCGCGTCATGGTCGTCGATGACGGCAGCTCCGATGGCACGTCCGACCTGGTTGCCGAATGGGGTTCGCATTTTACGGTCATTCGACAGCCGAATGGTGGGAAAGGATCGGCGGTGCGGAATGGGATGCTCCGAGCCACCGGACGCGTCGTGGCCTTTACCGACGCCGACCTGCCCTACGATCTCGACGCACTGCGGCATGGTTATGACCAGATTGACGACCAGTCGGTCGAGGTGGTGTTCGGTGCCCGGGATCTGCGGGAATCGACCACCACGGTCTCACGCCGGCTGGCCCGGCGGCTGGCCCACGAAGTCTTCCGGCAATGCATGCGGGTGCTGGTTTCGCGCGAGGTGGGTGACACACAGTGTGGTCTGAAGATCTTCAGCCACCGCGCCGCCCACGAAATCTTCTCGCGATGTGTGATCAATGGATTCGCCTTCGATGCCGAGGTGGTTTATCTGACCCATGCTCTGGGGCTGTCCTTCAGCCGGATTTCAGTGACTCTGGTCAACGAATACGCGACGACAATTTCGCTGACCCGCCACGCACTGCCCATGTTGGGAGATGTGCTGGCCCTGCGTTGGCGGGCTCTCACCGGCCGGCTGAACCTGCACTCTCCCCTGCTGCCCGAGGAGACGATGGTGGTTGAGCCGCCGGTTGTTGAGCCCCTTTCCGCGCGGCGGCGGAAGGCGGCGTGATGGAGCCCAGTGTGAGGGAACGCACTGGCAGAGTGGGCCCGGGGGCGATCCGCGGAGAGCCCAGGCATCCCGCCGGAGCGGGGCGGAGTCCTGGCCCGCCACGCACACTGGTGTTGCACGCCGACGATCTGTGGGTTAGTCCCTCGATCAATCGGGGGATCATCGACGGATTTCAGTGGGGCCTGCTGACAAGCACCTCGGTGTTGGCGAATGCCCCGGCCGTCGCGGACGCCCTCACGCTCTGGAACGAACTCGAACTGCGACGGCGGCACCGGTTGCTGGCGAGCGATGGTCCCCGCCGCCGCCTCCGCGACCCCTGGTTGCCGTTCGATCTGGGGGTTCACCTCAACCTGACGCAGGGTCGCCCATTGACCACCGGCTACCCTCAGGAACTGCTCGACTCCCAGGGAAGGTTTCCCGGAATAGGGGGATTGTTCGCGAGGTCGCTGGTGGCGGTGAGTTCCGCAATCCGCTCCGCCGTGGAGCACGAATTGCAGACCCAGATCGAGTTGTTACTCGACCACGGAGCGCCGCTGGGGCACCTGAACGGCCATCAGTACGTCGAGTGCCTCCCCCTGCTCTCCGAAATTGTCCCCCGGCTGGCCCTTCGCTACAGCCTGCGCAGCGTTCGCGTCGCCTGGGAACCCGGTTTGACGCGCGGGCTGCTGATTCAGGGCGCCCCACGCGAGTGGGGACTGGCCCAGATCAAGCGGCTGTTCGCGTTTCGCTGGAAGCTGCGGGCCACCCGTCATGGTTTGCGGTTTCCCCAGTGCTACTTCGGCACGGCCCACGCGGCCCGCATCACCGCCGATGTCCTCCAGCGGTTTCTGCAAGCCGCACGGGGCAACTTCGTGGAGATTGGCATGCACCCCGGCCAACAGCCGCTGACATTGCGGATGTCCAATCCGAGTGCAACCGATGAAGAGAACGGGTTTTCACTGGACGACGACTGGCGAGACCCTCTCGCTGCGCATCGTCCCCGGGAACTGGAATTGCTGACCAACCTGGACGTGGCGGAATGGATCGCGGACTCGGGCTGGATTCTGGGACGACTCTCACAGTTGGGGCTGACCACCGCGGCCCGGCAACGGCAGGCCGCCTGACAGCGGAGCGGTCACTGCGCCGAAGGCCTGGCGGGCAGGGCAGGCTCTTCAACGGTTTCGGCCCAGGGGGCAGTCGCGCTGGCTGGCACGACAGTGGACAACTCAGCCAGTTGTTTTGTGATCTCCCGGCCCGTAGCATGAATTCAGGCTCAGTCGGCCAGGCGATCGCGGTCTGACAACAGATCGAGGAAAGTCCGGGCTCCACAGGACGCCGTGGTGGGTAACGCCCACCGTCTGCGAAGACCGGGACAGTGCCACAGAAAACAAACCGCCGGGCGATCCACTTCGGTTGGTCGCCCGGTAAGGGTGAAAAGGTGCGGTAAGAGCGCACCGCGGCCTGGGTGACCAGGCTGGCAGGGCAAACCCCACGGGGAGCAAAACCAAGCAGAGGGGAGCGCAGGCAGTTCGCTGTCTGCGCCCGGGTTCCGTTCCGACCCGGCATGACCCTCGGGTCGGTTGCTAGAGCGAACGGGCAACCGTTCGCCCA
The DNA here is from genome assembly GCA_046318755.1 of Planctomycetaceae bacterium. Lineage (GTDB taxonomy): Bacteria > Planctomycetota > Planctomycetia > Planctomycetales > Planctomycetaceae > UBA10511. The sequence continues at coordinate 8,851 of JBKCTR010000338.1, read as the reverse complement.
GAGAAATGATCGCCCACGACAGAACCCGGCTTACCGGCCGGCTGAGCCTTTGTTTGCCGCAGTCGAGTTCACTCCACCTCGGTGTCTGGCTTGGTTGTGTCGCGTTCCGCGGGCAGCAACGGTCTGGCCAACCGCGGGTGCAGCGGGCAATCCCGCGCCACTCTTGGGGAATCGGGGTCAACGGTATCATCCCCCCGGTGTGGAATGGGGCACTTGAAGACGTGACGCCCGGCCAGCGCTCTGGTGCCCCCCTCGTCACCCGCCGCGATGCAGACGGGCCTGCGTCATCAGTTGTTCGATGGCGGTGGCCGCCTGGTCCAGTCCCTGCGCACCCTCCATGCGCTGGCGGACTGCTCCACATGCGGTCCGCACCTCGGCCGAAGCGAGCAGGGACTTCAACTCGGCGGCAACGTGGCGGGCCCGATAGCGGCCAACGGAGATTCCCCGGCCGACACCCAATCGCCGCACTCGTTCGAGGTTGTCAAATTGGTCATGGGCGAGTGGCCGGATCAATTGCGGCACTCCCGCCGCCAGCGCCTGGGACGTGGTTCCCACTCCCCCATGATGAACGATCGCCGCCGAGCGGCGCAACAACAAATCGAGGGGCGCGTATTCGACATGCCGACAGCTCTCGGGCAACCCCGCGGGAATCTGCTCGGAGAAGCGAGAGAGCAGCACAGACCGCAGGCCCAGGTTGCGGCACGCGTCGACTGACGCCTGAAAGAACTGAGCCGCCTGCACATTTGCCGTTCCGGGTGCGAAGATCACGGGGGGCGCGCCCGCATCCAGAAACCTCTCGAGCGGCTCTGGCAAAGGCTGGTCCGAGCCCGAGTTCCAGAGGGGAAAGTCGGTCTGGATCAGTGGACGGGGCCAATCCCGGCGGGGGGGCGCAAACCATTCCGGGAACAGACAGAGCACTCCGTCGGGCGAATTCCACCAGCGGGCGACATGCCGGATCGGTGGCAGCCCCAATTCCCGATGCCACGCATTGATCTTCGGGCCAGCCAGCCGGTCGATCACCCACTGCTCCCCCAGCGGAATCAGCCAACGCCGCAACCAAACAGGAGTCCGCGCCGCCCCAAAGGCCGGAGGAGCCTCACGGCTGAGAATCACCCCCGGTTGCAGGTGCACCGTGATCAGGGGAAATCCCAGCACATCGCGGGCAACCCGAACTCCAAACGACAGCAGGTTGGCGATCGCCACCCCCTGCCCCTCACCCAGCCAACGAACGCACACCTCGTGCTGGCGGGCGATGATGCGGTCGGCGTGCCGCACGATCGCCTCGAAACCCCGACGGGGATGCCACAGGTCGGGATCGCGGGTGATCCGCAGATAATCTTCTTCGGTCCCCACCGGCTCGAAGGGGAGGCCCTCGCGGCGCACTTGCGGCTCGAAGTGCGGGTTGGTCGCCACAATCACCTCGTGGCCCCGCGACCGAAGCTGAAGGGCCAACCCCAAAAACGGAAACACATCGCCCGCGGAGCCCAGGGGAAAACAGACCACCCTCATTCCGCACCCCTTCCTCGCCGCGCCCCGGTGCGCCCGATGGCCCAAAGTTCCGGGCGGCGCGATGCCAACGGACCCGCACCGTCCCGCACCCGCCCCGCGTTCAATTGCACTCGGCCACCAGTGGGCCGGCCAACTCCTGCAGGAAAAACAATCGTCCCGGCAGCGTTGGCATGTAGGTTGAGGGGATCCATTTCGAGGGCTCGTGCCGCAGCGTCATCCACAGGCTCAGCCCCTGCCACATCATTCCCCGGGAGAGCGTTCCATCGGCACCACCGATGATGCGGTCGGCCGCGAGGAACAACCCCGGGCCAATCGTGTTCGCGAACGCCGGAACCAACGTCGTGCGGCTCTTGAAACTGGTGATCGCATTCTGTTCGATCGTCAGGGGATGCAGCCGGGCTCCCAACCGGTGAGTCTGAGCCTTCCATTCCTTCTCGGTGGCGAACTCCTCGGCGAAGTGCGGCTCCCAAAAGGCGATGTGACAGACCCGCCCAATCCCGAAGATCACGATCAGCTGGCCCCCTGCGGCCTGCAACTCGCCAATGCGGTCAGCATAGGTCGGGAGCAGTTTGCGGGTGGCGAAGAACCGTTGTTTGGTGGGGATGGTCAATTTTCCCAGCGGACCGTAGAAGGCCTGCTGCATGGCGTACTGGAAGGCTCCCGGGTTGCTCGAAGGCAGGGTATTGCCCTCGGCGTCACTCCATTCGTCCATGTTGAATCCGGTGCAGTGGTCGCAGGAGACCCCCCACTCCGTCAGGAAGTAGACCGCCCAGCGATACATACCCATCGGCCCCACCGGCAGGATCAACGCCAGCTTCTGACCGGCGTCCCGGGACTGCTTGATCCGCAGGGCAATTTCATGCCCCAGCATCATGTCGAAATCGGGTACATCGCGACAGGCGACCGGGCTGAAACCACGATGCCACCACTTTTGCCGCTGGGTGATGGTCTGCGGATCATCATCCACGCAGCGATCGATCTTTTTCAGATCCCATCCCCCGGGAAAGAATCCCTGCATCAAGGACCCGTTCAGGGTGGTCAGCAGATCCATGGTTCCACTCCGCTCCAAGGTTTGGTTCGCATCCGAACTTCTCGCGTGGAGGGTAGTCTAGCCCATGCGCCGGGGGCCACCAAGCCCTGTCCAGACTGACCAACCCCCGTGGCATTGTTGAACATTCCGCCGCTATACTTCGCACTGTCGTTTGTCTTCGGGCCCCGCACCGGGTCCCAAGTCTTCCCGGCCCACCCGATGCCCCAGCGCGTTCTTGGCACATCATTCGATCTTCGGCGGCTTGCCCCGTGGACCCAACTGGTGCACACATTCCGCCTGGCGCTGCGGATCCGGCAACTGCTGCTGGCGGCTGTGGGAATCACTCTCACCTGCCTGGGTTGGAGGCTCTTGGAGACCTGGCTCTCCACCCCCATTCCTGCGGAAAGCGGTCCGGCCATTCTCGAGTTGACCCCTTGGCCCTGGGATCGGGAGCTTGGGTTTGGGCTGACCCATTCAGACACTTTCGGTGAACCCCCCATCAACACACTCGGGGCTCTGGCTTCGGGATTGCGGGAACCACAACGGTTCTTTCGCCAGGTGTTTGGCAACTGGAGCGCCACGCTGAAGCCCGTCACCGAGTTGCTGACACCGGGTCAGCAACTGTTCGAGCCCACCGCCTCGGCAACCGAGCGGATGCTGGCTCTGCTGAAGTTGGCATGGTGGCTGATGGTGTGGGGCCTGTTTGGAGGAGCGGTCACCCGCAGTGCTGCGGTCGAGTTCGCCCGAGACCAGAATTGTCATCTCTCGGGGGCTGTTCGGTACGCGGGGCAATACTATTTTTCGTACCTGGTGGGTCCGGTGCTGACCCTGCTTGCCGTTCTGGCGGTCTGTCTGGTGTTGGCCGCGGCAGGACTGGTCTCGCGGGTCGCGTTGATCGGGCCGATCTTGGGAGGCGTGGGAGCGGGGCTGTTGCTGATCATCGGCCTGTTGCTCGCGATTCTGGTGATGGGCCTGGCAGTCGGCTGGCCGTTGATGTTCGCCACGGTGAGCGTTGAGGGAACCGATGGCTTTGATGGAATGAGCCGGGCGTTCAATTACGTCTACGAGCGCCCGCTGTTATACCTCGGACAGATCGTGCTCTCGATGGTCTATGGCTCGTTCGCCATCTTCTGCGTGCTGTTTCTGGCGCAACTGGGCAGCCTGCTGACCCTGCAGGGGCTGGCCTCGACGGCCCCCTCGGGATGGATCGAATCGATCGCCGAGTCGGCCCCCGACTTGCTGGCCCCCCCTCTCGATAACACCGCCTGGGTCTCTCCCGTCACTTCGCCGCAGTCCGAACCACCTGCCAGCCTGCCTGGGGCGGCCTTGGGCACGTCGCTGTTCTCTTTCTGGCTGTGTGCTTGGGCGACCCTGGTGCAGGGATTTGTCTACAGCTTCTTCTGGAGCTGCGCCACGGTGATTTATTTCGTTTTGCGGAACGGTGTCGACGGGAATGAGTTCGACGAGGTATTCAGCGGGATTCAACCAGAGCCCGACGATCTGTTGCCGTTGGTGGGGGCGGCCCAAATGGGGCTGGAGTTGAGCGCTCCCCCAGGCTCTGGCGACTCTTCGCTGCCTCCCGACAACCCACCCTACTCGCCGCCCGGCCAAAGCCGGAATTCAACCTGAAGGGTCGGGTGAGATGTTTCGGCAACCGCCGCCGTAGCACGCTGGGGGGAGACACCAGAGCGATTACAGCCCCGCCGAGGCACCGTACTGCAGGTCAAACTGCTGGATGGCCTGCAAGATTCCCCGCTCGACCCGCGCCTCGTCACTCTCGGCCACTTTGCCGCCGTCGAGCGTGGTCACGTAGAAGACGTCCAGAACCTGGTCGACATGCGTGGTGATCTTCGCGAGGTTGACCGACAGTTCCAGATCGAACAGCGCCTTGGCGATAATGTAGAGCAGGCCTCGCGCATCGTTCGCGAAGACATCGATGACCGTCGCCGACTTGGAGACCTGGTTGTCAATGACCACCCGCGCCGGTTCATGACAGAGCAGACCAGTCGCAGAGCCCGCGGTCAGGCGTTGGTTCCGTCGGAACAACTCCTCCACCGACACTTCCTCTTCCAGCACGTGGCGCAGGCTGGCTTCAATCTCGCGCAACCGGAAGGGCGGAACGTGACTGGTGAAGTCGGGATCCCTGACCGTGAAGCGGTCGATGATCACCTGTCGATTCGTTGTGCAGATGTTGGCCGCCAAGATCGAAAGGCCCCGGGCCGTCAACGTGCCGCAGATGCGGCTGAAGACACCAGAACCGGGTCGGTCCCGGGTGATGACCAACACCTCGACCAAGCGCGACTCTTCGTCATACACCGCGCGGATCTGCAGCGGCGCCACGGCAAGCTGACTGACGCACCGGAGATCGAACAGCACCTGGGCATCGGCCGTATGGGCCAGGTAATGGGCTGGCAGGGAGTCGATCAGATCTTCCGGGGCGCTGGTAGGCGTCGAGGAGGATGCTGGTTCGCCGACCACTGCGCTCCAGGCCTGGCGTAACTCACCCCGACGTTCCTCGCCCACACCCCCGGGGGCTCCCCCAGACAACGCCTCGTACGTTCCCTGATAAAGCTGGGTCAGCAGGTCTTCCTTCCAACTGGTGAAGGTGTTGGGCCCAACGGCGAGCATGTCGGCCGCCGTGTGCACAAACAGCAACCGCAGGGTTTCCAGGTTGCCGATCTGGCGGGCGAACTGAATCAACAGGGCCGGATCTTGCAGATCGCGTCGAAAGGCCAGCAGTGTCATGTCGAGGTGATGGCGGACAAGGAAGCACAGCGTCTCCTGGTCCGTCTTGGAGAGTCCCAGCCGGTTCCCGACATCGCGGGCCAGCCGTTCGCCCACGATCGAGTGATCCTCGACCTGTCCCTTGCCGGCGTCATGCAGCAGCAGCGACAGGTGCAGCAGGGCGGGACTTTTGACTTCGCGGGCGGCCTGGCCGAGGGACGTGGAACGCGAACGAAGCTGCTCCACTTCGCCGATGGTCCGGAGGGTGTGCTCGTCGACCGTGAAGGCATGATACTGGTTGAACTGCAACAGGCATTGGATCTGCTCAAACTCGGGCAGAACATAGGTCAGTGCCCCATTGGCCGCCAACTGTCGCAGCAGGGGCTCGAGTCCCTTCTCGGTCTGCAACAGCGACAGAAACCGTCGGGCCACCGCCGCGGGAATGGGCCTGGGAAACGCCGGGCAGGCGGTTCGAATCCGATCGGTGAACTCGGCAGGGATCCGCAACCCGTACGAACCCGCCAACTCAAACCACTGAAACAGGCGTTCGGGGTCCCGCAGCACCTCGGACAACTGTCCGGGAGCGGGAAAAATCTCGCGGGCCGTGACCCGGAAAAGTTCGTTGTCTCGACGCGACAGCACCAGGCGTTCGAGCACGGTGCGCCAGCGCCGGGGTCGTTCCCGCTCGACAAATCGAGACACCACATCGGCCACCGCCGTGGCGTGCCGAAAGTACTGCTGCATGAACTGCTCGACCGGACGCTGGGCGGCAGTGCCCGAAAACCCCATCAGTTCGGCCATCCGCAACTGCTCATCCCGGGTGAGGATTTCCTGGGCCCGGCCGGCATGGAAGTGCAACTCGGTCCGGATTTTCTGCAGGAACTCCTGGGCATCCAGCAGAATCTTCAAGTCGTCGGCGCTCAGAGCGTCGCTGCGGCGCAGCAGATCAAGATCGGGGGTGCCGAACCGCGCCAGCCCCAGCCATCGGATCAGTTGGATGTCTCGCAGGCCACCCGGTGACCGCTTGACCTCGGGCTCCAGTTGCCGCTCGGTTCCGCCGTATTGCAGACGTTCCGCTTCGCGGGCTGTCACGCAGGCTTCATAGAATGTCCGGTAGTGCCCCCGGGAGATCCGCCGCACAAACGCGGCCCGGAACGAGTCGAACAGCCGCGGCGAACCCCACAGCAGCCTCATCTCCACCAGCGCGGTGCCAAACACCGGGTCTTGGCTGGCGAATTCCAGGGCATCCGACGCGGTGGCGACCCGATGCCCCAACTGCAATCCCGTGTCCCAACACGCCCGCACCATCGCCTTGACGGAACGTACGAAGAGGGAGTCGTCGCGGAGATCGCACAAAAACAGCAAATCGACATCCGAGAACGGGGCCAAGTCACCGCGCCCCGTTCCCCCGATGGCGATCATCGCCGTCCCCTCCTGCAGCACTTCGCACTCCGCCTCCGAACGTCCCGCCAGACTCCCCAGCAACAGGTCGACCAGCAACTGATCGGTCCCGCGGCTCATCAGGCTGGCGGTCTGCAGGGCAGAGCGTCCTGAGAGATGCGCCTGTCGAACGGTTTCTCGCAGTGCGCGCAGACGCTCTTTCCGAGCCTGCAAGCCCTGCTCGAATTCCGGATCCAAGAGGGGGGGAGTATGAGCCATCACATCCAGGACCGAGAGACTGCGGAGGGAACCCTCCGAGGCACGGGAATTCTGCAGGACCTGGTCACATCGCCGATTCGCCGGTCTCACCCGTCCGGATGCGGATCACCTCGGCCAGGTCGGTGATGAAAATCTTCCCATCTCCAATCTGTCCGGTGCGGGCAACCCGCATGATGGTCTCAACAGCCTCTTTCAACAGAGACTCGGTCACCACGACCTCGATCTTCACCTTCGGTAGAAAATCGACGGTGTACTCGGCCCCCCGGTACATCTCTTTGTGTCCGCGTTGCCGGCCAAACCCACGGACCTCGGTGACGGTCATCCCCTCCACCTTCGCCTGGGCCAGGGCGTTTTTCACATCTTCCAGCTTGTAGTGCCGGATGACAGCTTCGATTTTCTTCATCAGAGGCTCCAGGATGCGGCTGGGTGGACCCACCCGCTCCAAAAAAGAACATCCGGGGGCCGTGACGGGTCGGCCCCCGGTCAGGAAGTGTAGTCGTCGTGGGCAGAAACTTCCCGCTCACACGAAAATGTAGCCTTCTTCCCCATGCTGGCTCACATCGAGACCAATCAACTCCTCTTCTTGAGTCACCCGCAGTCCCACCAGCGAATCGATCACCTTGAGGATGATCAAGGTTCCAATCACCCCCAACAGTCCCGAGGCGACCACACCCACCACCTGGTTGATCACCTGCTGGGCATTCCCTTCCAACAGTCCCTGGGCCGCGGAGGATCCCGGGACCACCAACTGGGTAGCGAACACACCGGTCAGGACCGCCCCAAGCGTGCCTCCCACCCCATGCACGCCAAACGCATCCAGGGCGTCATCGTAGCCGAACTTCGACTTCAGCAGGCACGCCTGGTAACAGACAAAACCAGCCAGCAGCCCCAGCACGATTCCAGCCAGGGGGGTCACCGCTCCAGCCGCGGGGGTAATGCAGACCAGTCCTGCCACCGCCCCCGAACAAGCCCCCAAAATGCTCGGCTTGCCCCGGTGAAACCACTCTGCAACCGCCCACGAGACCGTGCCTGCCGCCGCCGCCATGTGGGTCGCGACAAACGCATTCGCAGCCAGCACATTCGCCTCCAGAGCGCTCCCCGCGTTGAATCCGAACCAACCCACCCACAACAGCGCGGCACCAATGCAGGTGTAGGTCAGGTTGTGCGGAGGCATGGGTTCCTGTCCGTAGCCCAAACGCCGGCCAATCAACAGGGCGCAAACCAGAGCCGAGATCCCCGAACTGATATGCACGACCGTTCCTCCCGCGAAATCAAACGCCGGGAACTTGGCTGCGGGGTTCGCCGGGTTCAACCAGCCCGTGTCCGACCAGACCCAGTGGGCGATCGGGCAATACACGAAAGTCCCCCACAGCACGCTCAACAGTACCATCGCGCTGAACCTCATTCTCTCGGCGAACGCCCCACAGATCAGTCCGGGTGTGATGATGAAGAACATCATCTGATACACCATGTGCACCGAACGGGGGATCCCATAGGCATCCATCATCGGTACGGTGACTGTCTTGCCATCCGTGGCCAGTGTCGGCAAGACCCCCTTCAACAGCAAGAAGTCACCCCCTCCAATCAGTCCCCCCAATGCATCGGAACCGAACGCCAGACTATAGCCCCACCCGGCCCACACCAGGGACATCAGTCCCATCAGGAACACACACTGCATCATCACCCCCAGCACGTTCTTTTTGCGGACCAATCCGCAATAGAACAAAGCCAAGCCAGGTGCCGTCATCATCAGCACCAGTGCCGAGGAGGTAAGCATCCAGGCGGTGTTGCCCCGGTCCAATTTGGCCGGGGCGAGGCGATCGTCCCCCCCTTCGGCCCAGGCCCAGGAGGTGAGACTCAGGCTTGCCAACAAAGCAAACAGAGCGATTTTTGCGGCGCGGTTCATCAACAACTCCCTTGGTCTTATCC
>JBKCTR010000337.1:0-4455 GCA_046318755.1 Planctomycetaceae bacterium | reverse complement strand
TTGAACGCCGCCAGCTCGCGCTCGGCCTTCCCCGCCGCCAGAGCCAGCGCGGGGGCCTCGGCCGCTGGAGGACTGGCATACTTGGCCACCTCGGCCGCGACCCGCGCTTCGGTCGACAGCCGCTCCCGCTTCGCCAGCTCGAGCGCCTGCTGACGGCTGCCATCCTGCGCCTGCAGGGTGGCGATCCGCTGTTCGACGTCGGCTTTCGTCACCACGCCAAACGGTGAGGGGGTGGGGGTTTTGGTGTCGGGCACAAGCCGGATCTCGGGAGAGATTGGCTCGATCTTCAGTTCATAAAATTCGGCCGTGGCACTATGCGCCCAGAGGGCGAAGCGCCCCGGTTGCCGGGCCACCGGCAGCTTGTAGGCGATCTTCAATTCGCCATTCACCCAGACATTCAGCAGGTCGCCCCGCACCGCCAGATCGACCGTCAAGACGTCGTTCAGCTTGAACGGATAGGGCACGATGCCAATCGCCGGATAGCTCTCGACCCCCGCCACCCGATGGAAGGCCTGCACATTCGAGACGGTGTTGTTGGTGGCCGTGTAGACCGCCTGCCAGTCGCGGGCATTCTCGGTGACGTCGAAGCTGTACCCGATCGAGTGCACGCCCCCCGGCTCCAGCGTCTTGTAGCGGATCCGCGCCTGAAAATCGGCCGGGTGCGGGGTCTTGGTCAGCATGGTCAGGAACGACCCGACCTGCTTCTGCACCAGGTGCCCGTTCTCGTACTGCCAGTCTCCCGACAGAACCTGCCAGAGGTCGGGACGAGCCTGGGTGAAGGGCTCCACCAGGTAGGGCTCTCCACCGCTGCGGGCGTTCGGCTGCGGACCGTTGGCCTCGATCTGCGCGAGCTGGGCCCGGGCGGCCTCGATGTCGGCCGCGGCCTGGCGAATGGCCACGGCGGCCTGCTCTTCCCCCTGCCGGGCGTCGGCCAGCAACTGCTGCCGAAAGTCGGGACGTAGCTCGGGGTAATAGGCTTCGACCGGCAGGGGAATGGGGCTGATCGTCGGGGTGGCGGGACTCAGCACCGCCGGCACACCGGGAGCCAGCGGGCGGTCGGTCACCGGGTCTTTCTCGTTCCCACGCAGCAAGAGATAGGTGGGCACATCGGGCTGCGCGTCGTAGACAATGTCGTGCCCCTGGGCCAACGTGGCCCCCGGCGGAGCCATCGCCGGCTGGTTCCCGGTCAGTTTTCCCGGCTGCCCGGCGATGGGATCGGTCCGCACCTGGTACGGTTCGAAGAACGCCTTGAAGCGGTAGTACTCTTCCTGCGAGAGCGGATCGTACTTGTGATCGTGGCAGCGGGCGCATTTGAAGGTGACACCCAGCAGGGCCATGCTGGTGTACTCGACCGCGTCCTGCAGCCAGACATGCCGGTTGAAGACGTAGTAATTCCGTCCCAAAAAGCCCCCCGCCCGTTGCAGGTCGAGGTTGCCCGGAGCGAGTTCGTCGGGGGCCAGCATCTCGACCACCATCTGGTCGTACCCCTTGTCGGCCTCGATCGATTCGACAATCCAGTCGCGCCACCGCCAGATGTGACGGCGGCTGTTGCGCAGTTCGTTCCCCCCCCGGCTGCCGTACCAGTCGCTGTAGCGCCAGATATCCATCCAGTGTCGTCCCCACCGCTCGGCATACCGCGGGCTCTGCAGCAGGCGATCGACCACCCGTTCGTAGGCATCGGGGCGCGAGTCGTGGAGGAAGTCGAGCAGTTCTTCGCGCGTGGGAGGGAGCCCGGTCAGGTCGATCGACACGCGCCGCAGCAGGGCTCCCCGGTCGGCAAGTGGGGCCGAGGTCAAACCGTGGCGTTCCCGCTCAACCGCCAGAAAGGCATCGATCGGGTTCTGTCCCCAGGCGGGGTCGGCGGGCTGGGGCGGGGGGGCTTTCACGGGCGGGGTGTATGACCAGTGGCGGCGCGGGTCGGCGGGAATCTCCTCGGCCGGGGCGTGGGCTCCCTCGTCGATCCACCGCTTGAGCAGTTCGATCTGGGGAGCCGTGAACGTTTCCCCTTCACCCTCGGGGGGCATGCGGGGCACATTGTTGGCCCCGGTCACCGCGTCGATCAGCAGGCTCTGGGCACTCTGCCCCGGTTCAATCGCCGGTCCCCCATCGCCCCCCGTCTTCACCAATTCGGCCGTATCGAGCCGCAGCCCGTTCTTCTGCCGCAACGCTCCATGGCAGGCGGTGCACCGGGCCAGCAGCGGCTTCACCTCCCGCACATAATCGACCGGCTCGGCGGCGTGCGCTGGGCTCGACTGGCCAAGCAACACCAGTCCCCAGGCCAGCAGTCCAGCCCAGAAGTGCGGCCGGAATCTCACGTTTCGGGAGAGCATGCACATCGCCAAGAGGAGGGAGGAAACTGTGGCGCGGGAGGGAAACGCCGCAGATCCTCAAGGATAAACCGCTTTCGATGGATGCGGCAAGCGGAGGTGGGGAAGGATTCCTGTCCATTTCCAAGGCCCGAGCTGTGGTGCGGTTCCGGAGAGAACCCCACAAAGGTCGCCCCCGGCGTTCGCCGGTCCGGGACTGCGTTGTGAATCCAACTCAAGACATTCGCCCGCGCGGGCCCCACGAGCGGGTGGTGGGCGGGCGGACCGCTGTGTCCGCCGCACTGGGGCCGCTTGCTCACTCCCTCTTCCCATGAGAGACTACGACTTGTCGTAACTGCAATTCCGCAATCGACTGCGGAATCCAGCGATCATGGCTCTCGTCGCCAATCCCACTTGCCATTGCCGAATTCCAGGACAACCTGATGCACCGCGACCTGTCGAGGTTTCTCAAAACATTTCAAAACAGTTTCGTCCCCGCCCCCCCTTATCGGGGGAAAGCAAAAAACACTTGGCTGATGTCGCGCGTCTGGAGCGAGTCCCTCAGAAACTGGTTCAAAGACCACTACCGCGGGATCTGGCATGAGTTTCCCGTGGGCGATACCGGGCGGCGGCTCGATGCCGCCCTCTATCACCAGGAGCTCGCCAACCCGAGAGACAAGGGTGCCCGAATGGATCTTGCGATCGAATGGGAATGGGACCACAACAAAGTCCGAACGCAATTCGGAGGGAATGATTTCCGCAAGTTGTTTGAAGTCCCGGCAACCTGCGGCGTGGCCATCGTCCATACTCGGATCGACGGACGTCGTGGTTCTCAACAGGCGACCGACGTCATCCGTGGGCTCCGTCAGCAGCAAATCGACTACGGCCGCACCCACGGACAGCGGGACGTGGCGATCATCGAGTTCCGCCGCATCCTGCACACCCGCACTGAAGTCCGCTTTGATGCCTGCTATTGGCTGAATGGAAGTGACAAATCGAAGTTTCTCGGTCACTGGGACTACGCCGGGAGCCTGGGAAAGGAACGGCGAGTCGAGCGGTCGGACCCATAGTTGCAGTGTCCGACGAGGGGCGGCGCGGCCGATGGCCGAGAGCGTTGAGCACAACAGCAAAAGCCGCTGGGCAGCAGGATCGCGCGTCTCGGGATAGCCGAGGGCGATTCGGTCAAGGTAGACTCATCTCACCACTCAGCCACTTGGTCTGCCGATGCGCAAGCAGTGTCTGGAGGAACATTTTCAGCAGCCTGAGTGTGTCACGCCGATTGACTGCCTTGATTCATCGCGAAGACGATGTGTACGTGCCGCTCTGTCCGGAACTCGATATCGCCAGTCAGGGGGCGTCGATCGAAGAGGCTCGCGACAATCTGCGCGAAGCCCTGGAGCGGTTCCTCGAATGTGCGTCTCCAGAGGAAATCGAAGAGCGCTGGCATGCGGATGTGTTGATCACGCATGTGGAGGTTTCCGGTGGGTAGGTTGCGCTGCCTGTCGGGACGGGAGGTGTGTGCCCTTCTGGAAAGGCACGGGTTCGAAGAAGTCTTTTCCTCGTTGGTTGGTGGCGAAGAAGCGGTTTCACACTCAGAAACTCGACCAACAGAATCTTGGACGCCACGGGGCGTTCGGCCACACCATGCGAATCGGTAACATCCTTGGTCCTGGGGGGCCGTTTCCCGCTGGTGCGAGATGCCAGCGGTTCGTCATTCTGTTGGTGGTTCACCCATGCCCACACCCCGCAATCACGACGAGTATCTCGCGGCCCTTCCCGATGCCCAGCGGCGTGTGCTGCAGGCGCTGCGGCAGACCATTCGGGAACTGGCCCCCACGGCCGAAGAGACCATCAGCTACCAGATCTGCGCGTTCCGCGACGGGGTCATGCTGGTGGGCTACGGGGCCACCCCCAAGCACTGTGCGTTCTTCCTGATGAGCAATCAGACCACCAAGACGCATGCCGCCGATCTGGAAGGCTACGACCTGAGCACCGGGACCATTCGCTTTCAGCCCGAACAGCCCCTGCCAGTGGCCCTGGTGCGGAAGCTGGTGAAGGCCCGGCAGGCCGAGAACGCCGCCCGGCTGGCCACGAAAGCCAAACCCGCTGGGGCAAAAAAGGCCCCCGCCAAAGTGACGGGTTCTAAAAC
>JBKCTR010000336.1:0-2586 GCA_046318755.1 Planctomycetaceae bacterium | reverse complement strand
GGTCAAGACATTGTGAGGGGACCCTGCCGCGCCGGTCTGTCTTGCGGGCCGGTTGTTTGGGGGGAGCGGGTCTGTGTCTGGCGGACCTGGAACGGCTGTGCGCCGCGGGCAATCAGCCTCACCTGAACAGCCCGGGAAAGTCGCTGATTGTGTTGTGGCTTTGGGGCGGGGCCAGCCACATGGAGACGTTCGACCTCAAGCCGAATGCTCCGCGTGAGTACCGGGGTGAGTTTTCTCCCATCCCGACCAATGTGCCGGGAATTGAGGTTTCGGAGCACCTGCCCCTGCTGGCGCAGCGGGCCGATCGCTTCGCCCTGTTGCGCTCCGTGAGTCACGAGAGCGACGGGCATGTGAACAGCACGCATACGATGCTCTCGGCCTATCCTGGGGAACGGGTCGAGATGCCCCCCTTCGCGCCCAAGCATCCCGATCTGTGGGCTGTGGCGTCGAAGACCCTGGGAGATCGCCGGGAGGGGGTTCCCGCGCATGTGGCGATGCCGCGCCTGCGGTACAACGGATCGGCCTACCTGGGGGGAGGGCTGGATCCCTTCGTGGTGACCGCCGACCCGAACGCGGAGGATTTTCAGGTTCCAAATCTCAAGCTGGTCGAATTGACCGGGGAGCGGCTGTCGGAGCGGCTCGCGTTGCAGCAACGGTTCGACCATTTCGAACGGTCGATCGACCAGCGTCGGCTGATGGACGCGATGGACCGGTTCGACCGCAAGGCGGTCTCGCTGCTGACCGGGTCGCGGGTGCGCGAGGCGTTCGAACTGCACCGCGAACCGGCGGCAGTCCGCGACCGATTCGGCCGGCATGCGGTCGGTCAACAGTGTCTGTTGGCCCGGCGATTGGTGGAGGCGGGTGTCCGGCTGGTGACGATCGACTTCCCGTGCGTGCCAGGGCAGAAGGCGTTCAGTTGGGATGATCACGCCAGTGTCTGGAACATCTTCGAACAGATGAAGGTCCGGTTGCCGGTGCTGGACCAGGTGGTCTCGGCACTGGTCGACGATCTGCATGAGCGGGGACTGGACCGGGAAGTCTTGTTTCTGGTGACCGGAGAGATGTCTCATACCCCCCGCCTGAGCGATCACCAGGGGCAACCGGGGCGCGAGCACTGGGCGCGGACCATGTCGGTCTTTCTCTCGGGGGGAGACCTGCGGATGGGCCAGGCGATTGGCTCGAGCGGCCCCAAGGGAGACGAACCGGTGGAGCGTCCTCTGAGTCCCAATGATCTGCTGGCAACCTGGTACCGCTGCCTGGGGGTTCCGTTGGACACCAGCTTCGGGGATTTCGCCGGACGACCAGTGCCGATCGTTCCGGATGGCCGACCGATCGATGAATTGCTGTGACCGTGGATCCTGATCGGGAAGGGGCTCGCAGGCCCAACCCGGTGGGGAACTTTTGTGGATGACTTGAACCGGACGCACCATGTGGAATCGACGTGAGTTTTTGCAGTGGACGGGAGCCGCGACCCTGGCTGGATTGGGGACTTCCCCAGTGTGGGCCCAGCCCGAGAAGCGATTGCGGATGGCCGTTGTGACCACTGAGTGGCGCTACAGGTCACATGCTTGGCACATGGCCGAGCGGTTCCTCGTGGGGTACCCAAGGCAGGGGGGTTGGCATCGTCCCCCGTTGGACGTCGTCTCGGCCTATGTCGACCAGTTTCCCGAGGGGGATCTGGCGCGTGGCCGATCGGAGGAGTTCAAGTTCCCGATCTACCCCAGCGTGGCCGAGGCGCTGCGGTGCGGAGGAGACAGGCTGGCGGTCGACGCCGTCCTGATCATTGGAGAGCATGGCCGTTACCCGAAGAGTGAGTATGGTCAGACCAAGTATCCGCGTTACGAACTGTTCAAAGCCGTGACCGACGTGTTTCGGAAGGATGGGCGATCTGTTCCGGTCTTCAACGACAAGCACCTGTCGTGGAAATGGTCGTGGGCGCGGGAAATGGTCGACCTCTCGAAGGAATTGAATTTCGCCTTCACGGCCGGTTCGTCCTTGCCGGTGACCTACCGGATGCCCGATGTGGATCTGCCTTACGGCGCCGAAGTCGAGGAGGTCTTGGGGGTCTCGATTGGTTCGATCGACAGTTACGACTTCCACTGTCTGGAGATGATGCAGTGCCTCGTCGAACGGCGGAAGGGGGGCGAGACGGGGGTGGTGGCCCTCCAGGCGTTGCGGGGTGACGCGGTGTGGAAGGCCATGGAGGCGACCTCGTGGGGGGCCGGAGGTTGGGATCCCCAATTGTTCGAAGCCTGCCTCTCGCGCACCCAGACGCTGAACCAGCCCGAGACCTTCAGCCACCGCTATCCGACTGCTGCCCAAATCCGCGAGTGGGTGAAGGATCCGGTGGCCTACCGGTTCGAGTATGCGGACGGATTGAAAGCGACCATGTTGCTGATGAATGGGTTGGTGGGAGATTTCAATGTGGCGGTGCGACTCAAGGGAGAATCGCGACCTTTGTCGACCCTGTTCTATTTGCCACCCACTCCGAACGTGATGTATTCGGCGGCGTTGATGTCGAAGGCGGAGGAAACCTTCCTGACGGGGAAATCTCCCTATCCGGTCGAAAGAACCCTGTTGACCGGG
>JBKCTR010000335.1:0-16438 GCA_046318755.1 Planctomycetaceae bacterium | reverse complement strand
CTGCGGACCGAGCCCCTGGTCATCATCTCCCCGGACCGGTCCCGACAGGGCTGCGAGACCCAGCCAGACCACCAGCAGCGAACGCACCAGGCGAGACGGCAACGCGTGGGGCAAGACGTTCAGGCTCGACATGCAGACCTCCATGGGGGCGAGGGGAACAGCCGGGAAGACAACAACAATCAGGAACGCGTTCCGCAGTTGCCGGAAGAACGTCTGTTGCTAGACCTTCTCTTCCACCACGGGATTGGTCAGTGCACCGATCTTTTCGATTTCGATCGTGACGGTGTCGCCCCCCTGCAGAAAAACCGGCGGCTTGCGGGCCGCCCCGACCCCGTGCGGTGTGCCGGTGAGAATGACCGTGCCGGGCGAGAGCAGGGTGCTGCCCGAGAGAAATTCGATGAGAGTGGGCACATCGAAGATCATGTCGTTGGTGTTCCAATCCTGCATGGTCTGCCCGTTCAGCACGGTCTTGATTTGCAGTGCGTTGGGATTGGGGATTTCATCGGTGGTCGTCAGGCAGGGGCCCAGAGGGGCGAAGGTGGCGAAGGTCTTCCCCCGGCACCATTGGCTGCCTCCCTTCTTGATCTGCCAGTCGCGGGCACTGACGTCATTGGCGCACATGTAGCCCAGCACGTACTTCAGGGCGTCGGCCTTCGACACGTTATGGCAGGGCTTGCCGATGACCACCGCCAGTTCGCACTCGTAGTCGACCGCGTCACTGCGCAGTTTGCGGGGGAGCACAATGGGATCGCCAGGGTTGGTGCAGGTGCTGCTGGTCTTCATGAAGACCACCGGATACTCAGGGATGGGCTGGTTCCCTTCCTCGGCATGGCGGCGGTAGTTCAGTCCGATGCAGACGATGTCGGCGGGGACCAGCGGGGCCAGCAGCTTGCCAATCTCGGCCTTTTCGCCCGTGTCGCGGTGGGTGCCGAACAGGTCCCCTTCGAGGCGGGTGGTGGTGCCGTTGGGGTGTTGTACGCCGTGGTGAATGCGGCCCTGAGCATCGCTGTAGCGGATGATTTTCATGGGTGATGAAGCGGAGCTGCCTGGGAGAAAGAGCAGGGGCGGCCGAGCCGGGGGGCTGTGCGGCCGGGTGGGAGCAGCGGGCGCACCGGGTGGCACGGCGCTGCAGGAATGCCGGATGTTAACGTGCAGCGCAGTCGGTTTCCAAGCGTTCGAAAACTCGCGCCGGGGGTTTCGGCGGCGGGCTTGCGGGTTGCTTTCCGCGGGGTCTTTTCCCGAGCGGGCGGGAATCTCCTATACTTCGTCCACTGTCGGCCAGGGGGCCCCAGTTTCGCTCGGCACTTTCCTCACGGGATGACTGGATCGATGGCGGAATCGTTGGTGTTGCGGCAGGCGCGGGGGTTGGCGGACTGGATCGTGTCGAAGCGTCGGCACCTGCATCAGATTCCCGAGCTGTGTTATGAAGAGCACAAGACGAGCCTGTTGATCCGGAAGACTCTGGACGAGCTGGGCATTCCCTGGCAGGGGCCGATTGCCGGGACGGGTGTGGTCGCCACGATTTCCGGGGGAAGCGGTCCGTGCGTCGCCCTGCGGGCCGACATCGACGCGCTGCCGATCGAGGAAGAGGCCGACGTCGATTTTCCCAGCCAGCACCCCGGGCGCATGCATGCCTGCGGGCACGACTGCCACACCGCGATGCTGCTGGGGGCGGCCCGGCTGTTGAAGCAATGGGAGTCGAGCCTGCCCGGCACGGTGAAGTTGATTTTCCAGCCCGCGGAAGAAGGGGGAGCGGGGGCCGAGCGGTTGTGCGATGCGGGGGTGCTCGACAACCCCAGCGTGCAGCGGATCTTCGGCCTGCATGTGTGGCCGGTGACCCCCACGGGGAAGATCACCTCGCGGGCGGGGACCTTCATGGCGGCAACCGGCTTCATGAAACTGCAGGTGCGCGGGGTGGGGGGACATGCGGCGATGCCCCACCTGGCGATCGATCCGGTGGTGACCGCGGCCAAACTGGTGTGCGAATTGCAGACGATTGTCTCGCGCGAGGTCGATCCGCTGAATTCGGGAGTGGTCAGCGTGACCACGTTCCATGCCGGGGATGCGACAAATGTCATTCCCCAGCAGGTCGAACTGAGCGGCACGATGCGGGCGTTGACGATGGAGGGGCTGCTGTTTTTACAGAAGCGCATTCGGGAGATTGCCCACCATGTGGCCGCCGCAAACCGGTGTGAGGCGACGGTGGAATTCCTGGGCAGCAATTTTCCCCCCACGGTCAATGATGGGGGACTGTGGGATCTGACCCAGACGATTGGCCGCGATCTGTTGGGGCCCGACGCCGTGTTGGAATCAGCACCCGTGATGGGGGGGGAAGACTTCGCCTTCTATGCCCGCCGCATTCCGGGGTGCTTTGTGGGATTGGGAATTCGGAACGAAAGCGTTGGCTCGACGTACAGTGTGCACCACCCGAAATTCAAGGTGGACGAGGCGGCATTGCCCCTGGGGACCGCGCTGCATGTCGAATTCGCGCTGCGGTCGCTGCAGGAGTGTGGAGGCACCGTGGGCGGGAGTGTTCCCTGGAGTGAGCCGGATCGGGGGAGTTAGCCGGATCGGGGCGGGGGCTCTTACGCCCCCAGGCCGGCCCCGCCGCCAATGGGAATGTCTTCCCCCGTGAAGCGTCCATGGGCGGCGACGAAGAGCGCCAGCTCGGCGATCTCGGAGGGGAGATTCATGCGGTGGTCGAGCATGATCTGGTTGACCGCCTCGTGGACGGGCGGGGGCTGCAGATCCATCATCGAGGTGGCGGTTGGGCCGGGCGAGATGCAGTTGAGCCGCACGCCATGGGGCCGCAGTTGCATGGCGACGGCATTGACCATCGCCACCAGGCCGGCCTTGGTGGTGTTGTAGACCGGATTGACCCGCGAGCCCGAGCGGGCCTTGGTTCCCGAGATCGAGCTGAGCAGCAGCAGGCTGCCGGCGCGGGCCGGACACATGAGCCGGGCCGCCTCGCGGACGCAGTAGTAGGCCCCATTCAAATTGATGTCGACCGCCCGGTTCCACTGCTCGTGGGAGAGGTCGAAGAACGTCTCGATGTTCAGCACCCCTGCGGTGTAGAAGACGAACTGCGGGGGGCCGACCTCGGCGTGAATCCAGTCGAAAAACGTGGCCACCGCCTGGGGATCACGCACATCGAGCGGGCGGGTCAACCGACGGCTGGCCTGGGGGACCTGTTCCAGGTCGGCCAAACGCCGGGCGTCATGATCGGCGATCACCATGGTGACGGGCCGGTCCGACAGTTGGGAGACAATCTCTCCCCCGATTCCCCCCGCTCCCACCACCACCACCGTGGCACCCTGGTACGCGTCGACCACCCGCTCGAACATGGCTCTGGCTCCTAACCTGCGATTCGCGCGGGCATGATAGGCTGGCCACCGACGCGATGCGAGTCCCCAGAGACGGGGAAAGCCCGATCATCAGCCAGGGGGGACCCCTGCGGAACCTCACGTGTGCGAACCGCACCCCGCGGAGATCACTCCGCGAAGGATCACTCCCCAGGGGGCCACTCCGCGGTGATCGCCCAATGGCCCCGTTCCGCGAGCCGGGGCCTGTCTGATGCGCCGCTTCGATGGCAGCCGCCCGAAAAGCCGTTACACTTCGGCAGTCGACGCCGGCAGTCCCGGGCCGGATGGTTCCGGCCTGTTGTCCCGGCCATTGGGGATCCCACTCTGTTTGCCCGAGGTGGTCAATGAGTGTCGTGAATTACATGATCCGCTTCTCGACCCCGTTCTCGGGAGTGCGAGGATTTGGCGTGACGCTGCAGAACATTTTCTGGACGGGCCCCTTTCAAGTCGGGCAGGCCTACCGCGATGGGGTGTTGTGCGGGCATTTCACGTATTACCAGGGTCCGGTCGAAATCCTGACCCTCACCTTGAACAACAATGAGGTCTACTTGTTCCAAAACGGCGTGGGGCAATGTGCCAGCGCCGCGGGAGAACAGGGGCCGTGTGAATTGGTTCGCCAGTCGCTGTAGAGACCCGGCGACAACCGGGTGGATACGAGCCGGGCTGAGGGGAGCGCGGGGACGATCGTTCCTCGCGGATTGAACAACCGGCGGGGCCGCCGCAACGGGTGGTCGCCTTCGAAACGAAGAGGTGGAATCTCATGAAATCGGTGTTTGTGATCCGGGTCGTGGGGCTGACTTGCCTGGCCGTCGGAGCGCTCCGGTTGTGGAATGGACAACAGCAGTCGTTGGCCGACGCCGTGGTGGGGGCCCAGTCTCCCGAACCAGCCCCTCGGCTCCCCCGGGATCAACTGCTGGTCTACCGTGACCCCGAGGGAGACCTGCGACCCATCCAGGGGACCGCCGAGTGGCCCCGCCGCCGACGCGAGATTCTCGCTGGCATGCGGCAGATCATGGGGGAACTGCCCACTGACGAGGCCAAACGGGTGCCGCTGGATGTCGAAGTGGTCCGCGAGGACGACTGCGGCAGCTACCTGCGGCAATTGATCACCTATGCCTCGGAACCTGGCAGTCGCGTCCCGGCCTACCTCTGTTTGCCAAAAACCGTCCTCGGGACGAAGGGGCGTCGGGTACCGGCGGTCTTGTGTCTGCATGGTACCGATGATGTCGTGGGGCATGGCACGGTGGTGGGCTTGGGGAGCCGACCCAACCGGCAATACGCGGCTGAGCTGGCCGAGCGGGGCTTCATCACCCTGGCCCCCAGCTACCCGCGCCTGGCGAAGTACCAGCCTGATCTCGCCGGTCTGGGCTGGCAGAGTGGCACGCTGAAGGCGGTGTGGGACAACCAGCGCGGTCTCGATTACCTCTCGACCCTTCCTGAAGTCGACGCCACCCGCGGATTCGGCGCGATCGGGCATTCGCTGGGAGGGCACAACTCGGTCTACACGGCGGTCTTCGACCAGCGGATCACCATGGTCGTCTCAAGCTGCGGGCTCGATTCGTTTCTCGACTACTACGGGGGGGATCCCAAACGCTGGCAGCCAGGACAGGGCTGGACGCAGACGCTGTATATGCCCCGACTGGCCGAGTATCACAACCGGCTCGACCAGATTCCGTTCGATTTTCAGGAGTTGATCGGCGCTCTGGCCCCCCGGAGGGTGTTGCTCATTGCCCCCACCCGCGACCACAACTTCCAGGCGGCGAGCGTGGATCGTATCGCGCGGGCGGCGGGGGAGGTCTACGCGTTGTTCGGCCATCCCGAACGGCTCACCGTGCTGCACCCCGACTGCGAGCATGACTTCCCCAATGAGGTGCGCGAGCAGGCGTACCAGGTGTTGGCCGAGGTCCTGCGACCGGAACCTGGGCCGGTCGCCAAGCCATGAGCCGAACGGTTCTTGTCTGGCGACCATCACCCGTTGGGGCGTGGGGGAGCCAGAAGCCCCGGTCAGTGGACCGGGAATGTCGCCAGGTTGATCCCCGGAGCACCCCGTGAACGTGGCCGCCAACACACCGGGTTCGCCCCCCATCTCGCAGGAACGGTCCAGGGCCGGCTTCCGCTGTGGCGAATGTGGACGGCCCCTGCTCTGGCGAAGCGTTCCAGCGGCGTCGCTGAGCCCGAAAACCGCGGCGTGCTGGGAAACACCGCCGCAGGCGCCCCCCGGCGCGCCAGAGCAGGCCGCTGCCGAGAGTTGGATCTGCTCGGGCGAGGAATGCCGTCGGGTCTACCGGGTGTGGCAGGGCATCCCCAATTTCCTGCAGCGGGAAGCGGGGGTGTTGACGGCCGCGGCGTATGCGGAGGTGCTGGCTGCAGGCACGGCGGGTTGACCGCAGCGGGCTGGCCACGATGGCGTCAACGCGACCGGTCAGCCCTCAACCGGGACCCCCAGGGCCTCGGCCACCGCCACCCGCATGACGTGGGCATCGGGTTCGAGGCCGGTCCAGTATTGCACGCCGATGACCCCCTGGTTGACGATCATTCCGAGGCCGTCCAGGGTCTGGCAGCCCCGTGCCCGGGCGTCGCGGAGCAGGCGGGTCTGGGGTGGGCTGAAGATCACGTCGGCCACCACCATGCCGGGACGCAGGGAATCGACGGCGACCGGCACACGGGCCTCGCCGTCGTAGAGTCCAATCGACGTGCTGTTGATGACCACATCGGTGTCGGGGGGGACCACGTGATCTCCCTCCCAACGGACCAGGCTGGCGTTGAGTCGCAGCCGGTCGCGCAGGATTTTCAGCAGGGCTTCCCCGCGCTCGGGCGAGCGATTGACGAGGGTCAGTTGGCCGACGCCCGCCAAGCCCAGTTCGACGGCGATGGCCCGGGCCGCTCCTCCGGCACCATAGACCACCACCCGCTTTCCCTTGGGGTCGACCAGCGACTGCAGTGAACGCAGAAAGCCTTTGCCGTCGGTGTTTTCGCCGATGAACTGATCTCCCCGCCGGACCACGCAGTTGACCGCCCCCATGACTTCGGCCGATTGACCGAGTCCGTCGAGGTGCGGGATGACGGTCACCTTGTGGGGCAGGCTGCAGTTGAAGCCCCGGTAGCCCATGGCCCGCAGACCGCGGACGGCATCTCCCAATCCCTCGGGGGCAACCTCGGTGTTGATGTAACGCCAGTGCAGACCGTGGTGTCGAAAGGCGGCCTCGATCATTTCGACCGTGGGGTTTCCGGCGGCACCGGTGGAGAGGCAACCAACCAGGTGGGGCAGGAAGTCGCGGGGTGTGGACATGGGTTTGTGGGTCGTGGAGAGCGTGGGGGGCTTACGAGTTCGATTCAGGACGAAAGCGGGGACCGGGAGGAATCTGGTCGAGCGGAGGCGTGTTGTCGATCAGGCGGCGCAGCAGTGGTTCGTCGATGCGTCCCCGGAATCGTTCGCGGCCATCGATCTCGACCACGGGGATCCATTCTCCGTGCCGGGCTTTCAGGGCCGGATGCGGATCGATGTCAATCTCCTCGGGCGTGGGAAGCCAGGGGGAATAGTCGGCCAGCAGTTCGAGGGCATCATCGCAGAGGTGGCAGCCGGGGCGGGTGTAGACCACCAGCGACTCGAAGCGCCGACCAGGAATGCGGGGGGTCCACCCATCGGGGGGGGCTGCCCCCGAGCCGGGCCCACGCAGTGTGTGGTCGCGCTGCAGGGCCAACCCGGTCAAAGCGGCGGCCACGCCGGCGATTCCCAGCAGGTTGCGGTGCAGGAACCAGAGGCGGGGGAGAGGAAACGGCAAGGGGGCGACCCGGTCCAAAACCCAGGCGAGGGCCACGAGGAATCCCACCACGGTCAGCAGAAAACCGACCCGTTTCCGGTCGGGGCCGACGGGCCCGCTGGGGCTGTCGTCGTGCGGCACGCTCATGGGCAGCGTCGCGTTTGGAGGGTTTGGGGCCAACGGGGGCGAACCGTTGAACGGGGGCTCACAGTCGCACGCCGTAGATCTGAAGCAATCGGGAGAGGACCTTGATGAGCAACCATTCCACCCCCGCGACGGGAATCAGCAGTCCGACGAGGCAGCCAGCGAGTTTCAGCGACCGCCGGGGAGAGGCGGGCAGCCCACGGTGGAACACGAAGATCATGAAGGCGAAGGTGAACGGAAACTGCAGCAGCACACACGCCAACAGGTGCGAACCGACAAGCGGGGGGGTGTTTTTGCGATGAATGAACAGACTGACGAGCATGGGAATCAACCCGCCAAACAGCACCATTGGCAGTGCCATTCGCAATGACCGCAACCAGGACGGCCGGGGAAGATGGCGGGAATAAAGCGAGAACTGATCGACGTAATTGTACAGCAGGTGTGCTTCGCGGATGCAGGCGGCAAGCAATAGGGTTGCCAACGCCAACAGGCTGGCCAGGGGGGTCAGCAGAGAAAGCGAAGTTGGCATGCGCGTTGGTAAGGTTGTACTTGGCGGATCAGGCCGCGTCGGAAGCTGCCCGGAGCTTTGTCGACGACGAACCCAAGTCGCAAGGAGTCTACCGGGATAGGCAACCGGGTTGCAAACGCGCGGACCTCGGTGGGCTCGCCGGCGGGGCATCGCCTGGCGGAATCCGCGTGGGGTTTTCGGGGGGTGCTGGATTGACCGAGTGGACACTGTTATCTTGTTTCGTGGAACGAATCTGGAACCGATGCCCCCCGCCACCAAAATCACACCGGAAATGTTCGTTGGGTTGGCTCGCCAAAGCGGGCTGATCGAAGGGGAGACACTGCGCCTGGTCTTGCGGGAAATCCGGTTCGATCAGAAGAATGTGGCCGACACGCCACGGGTGGCCGATTTCCTGATCGATCGCCAGTTGTTGACCCGCTGGCAGGCCGACAAGCTGCTGCAGGGGCGGAACAAAGGGTTTCTGCTGGGCAAGTATCGTCTGCTCTCGCATCTGGGGACGGGAGGGATGAGTGCCGTGTATCTGGCCGAACACCGGCTGATGCGGCGGCGGGTGGCGATCAAGGTGTTGCCCAAGGCCAGCGCGCGGGGGGCGAGCCACCTCGAACGGTTTCACAAAGAAGCGCAGGCGGTCGCCGCGCTCGATCACCGCAACATCGTGCGGGCGTACGACGTGGACCAGGAGGGGGATATTCACTTCCTGGTGATGGAGTATGTCTCGGGGCGGTCGCTGCAGGAAATTGTCGCCAGCGAGGGGCCTCTGGCACCCATTCCGGCCGCGGAATACATCCGTCAGGCCGCCGAGGGATTGAACCAGGCCCACAAATCGAATCTGGTCCACCGCGACATCAAACCGGCCAACCTGCTGTTGGACGACCGGGGCACCATCAAAGTGCTCGACCTGGGACTGGTGCGGTTTTTTGACGAACGGGAAGATTCTTCGATCACCCGCCGCCACGATGAAAAAGTGCTGGGAACAGCCGATTACCTCTCTCCCGAGCAGGCGCTCGACAGCCACTCTGTCGACATCCGGTCCGATGTCTACAGCCTGGGATGCACCTTCTACTTCCTCCTGGCGGGGCAGCCGCCGTTCTCGGAGGGAACCCTTGCAGCGAGACTGTTGGCTCATCAGACCAGGGAGCCCACCGCACTCGCGGAGATCGCCCCGCGGGTTCCCGAGGGGCTGAGCGATATCGTGCGGCGCATGATGGCCAAGCGTCCGGAAGACCGTTTCCAGTCGGCACGTGAAGTTTCGCAGGTGCTGGTCGATTGGTTGCGAGAGAATGGAGGGGAAACCTGGGCCGAGATGCATCCCGTGGTGGGGGGGGCCGTCGCCGGCTTGGGTTACAGCACTCCTCCCGCATCCGCCGAATCGGGAGTGGCCACCGGCAGCTCCACCGCGCCAGGTGCCAAACCCTCCGAGTCCGTTCCTCCAGCGGGTACGGCTGACTGGTCCGAGGGGCGCGGCTGGCCGGGGGAGTCGCACATTCCAGTCGAGGGGGGCGTTCCCTCGTCGCGGGACAGGTTGTCCGAGGGGATTTCGACCCCGGGACCAATGCCTTACGAACAGTCTTCCGACGACCGCCCAAGGCCAGGCGGGGAAGCGTCTCCCGAATTTGAAGAGTTTTTGCGACAGACGTCGAACGCCGACGATCCTGGGGGAAGATGGTCGCGCACCGCACCGGTTTCCGATTCGGTCGCGCCCCTCTCCGAAGCCGTTCCAGTCGCCCCTTCCCAGGGGGCCCTGCCATCCCCCTCCTCACCCGGTGTCCGCTCGGAGTCTGAAGGGTCGGAAAGGAAGGCTGCCGCCGACTCGGCAACCACCCCGGTCTCGCCCGCCAGCCCTCCGCCCGCCGCTGACGATGCGCTGGCCGACACCCGCGTCTTGAGTGTGCCCGTCGCCGCGTCCCCTGCGACTCCCCCCGCGGAGTCTCGCTCCATCGAGCCTGTCTCCGGGGAAGGCGGACCGCCTGAACCCAAGCCATTCGCAGCTCCGGTGCAGCCTCCCGCAGCACCAGCCGAGGGGGAGCTGTTGCTGGGGGCGATTGGCGAGGAAGGCGAGGCGGAGGCCACTCACGAAACGCTGGTGATGCCTGCCGTCACCGCACCCATCGAGCTCGAACCACAGACCCCAGCTGGTCCTCCCACACTGCAAACCGCTCCCCCTGTGGCCGAGCCGGATGAAGCGGCGGTTCCCGGTTGGATGGCGGAATCGGAGAACCCCCGCCGCCGCGGCTCGCGGAAGGCAGTTCGAGCGGCCTTGACGTCCCCGCGCATTCCCCAGAAAGAGCCCGCGGCGGCCACCCCCTCGGTGACTCGTGATGCCGCGGCCGAGTCCCGTCGACGCCTGTTGTGGATTGTGGGGGGGAACGCCCTGTTGGCGCTGCTGACGGTGGGGATCTGGTTCACCTTCGGTCCCGGGAAGGCCAAGCCTGCCAAAACGAATCCGTCGGCCGAGTCGTCCAATCGGGGGACGGGAGGAAAGACCAAGGGGGGATCCAAGAAACGGCGGAACGGCACCGCTCCCGAAGACGACTTCCCCGCGACCGGAGCGACCCCCACGGTCAGCCGACGGGAACTGCGTGTGGGACCGACCGAGACCTACAAAAGTCTCGCTGCGGCGCTCGCCGAGGCGAAGAACTTTCAGGCCTCCAGCCGCAGCGCGCGGCAAACGATTGTGCTGCCGGGAGGAATGCTCGCCGAGCGCATCACGCTCGACCAGAGCTGGCCCCGGGGAGTGGTGATCAAAGGGCAGGGGACGGTGCTGGCCCCTTCCGGTCCAGAACCGGTGGTCTCGGTGGTGGCCTCGCAGGGGGAACTTCCCAACTTCCAATTGGAAGATGTGGTGATTGATGCCACCGGCAAAGAGACGGGGATTCGCCTGGCGGGCAATCTCGAGTCGTCGCGGTTCGCGAACCTGTCAATTCGTGGTTTCTCGCGCGAGGGGGGGTTGTTGGAGGGGGTGCAGTCGTTCGGTGGTGTGCCGGTGGTGTTCGAACGCATTCTCATCGAGGGGGCCACGCAGCCCCAGGCGGTTGGTTTCGAAATGACCCGTCGAGGTGACTTGGGGAACAACCGCATCCGTCTGCGAGGCTGCCGTCTGTTGGGGCCACTGGCCGCCGGAGTGCGGGCCCGCGATGAGGCCATCGATGTCGAGGTGGAAGAAACCATCTTCCATCAGTCGAAGGTAGGGGTGCATCTGCAGGGGAGCAATCCGAACTGGCGCAATCTGCTGATGGCGGCGAATACCTTCCACCAGGTTGGTCAGGGAGTGGTGTTCGACAACATGCCGGGCCCTGCCACCGATGGCCTGTCGTTCTTCAACAATCTGTTCGTGGAATCTGCGGAGCGGGATGCGAGTGTGGCGCAGGGCTTCAATGAGGCCGTGTTTCTGCAGATGTTCGCGTCCAATCCAGGGGGGATCGATTTCAATTGGACCACGCGTTCCGCGGCGAATCCTCCCGTTCCCAGCGAATTGCCGTCGCTGTTTGTGGCCCGGAGTGGCCGTTACGGGGTGCAGCCGCAGTTCGTCTCCGTCGATCCAGGCAGTGACGATTTTCTGCGTCCGGCACCGGGCAGCCCGCAGGGGAACGTGGGGCAGGCCGAGGCCCTGCTGCCGAAGAAACGCTTCGGAAATCAGGTGGGAGCCGTCCGCCCCCGGTGAGGCAGCAAGCCCTCCCGAACGACCCCGGGAGTGGTTGGGGTTGTAGTGATTTATTGCGTAACGTCTTGTGTGCCAAGGTTTTAAGATTTGTGGTGAACACCCTTCCGAGTCTCTGAAACGGGGGTGGAAACGGGTTTCGTTCGCGGGTCGACTCACAACTCATGATGGGCAGGGTGGTTATCGAGAGTCGGACGGCCGCAAGTTTTGGGGCGGCGACGCTGCTGAGGCTGGCACCAATTTTCGTTAAATGATGTAAGTGCTTGCTGCATAATGACTTGAGGTGTACACCTTGCTTCGCATTTTCTGGGGGTCTTAGGATGGAAGCGTGGTTCTTGCCTCCTTGTGACTGGCTTCACTCATGTCTGTCCGTCGCCCTTCCCGCCCGGCCCCCGCCCCGCTGCCGGCTCGTCGTCCGTCTTCGCCCCACGCTCATGATCCGCGTCCCGCCACGGCGTTTCGCGCCCGGGTGACGCGAGGTGCGATTCGTCGCGATGAATTCTCGGCACCCGAACGGTGGCACGATGCCCGAGAGGATGGGCGCCTGCGATTTGTGGTCGAGACCGCGGGCGAGGGATATCTGCATGTGTTGACTCCCGACGATGTGCGGCAGCGGCTCTCGTTGTTGCCCGCGCAGTTCGCGAACAAGGTCGAAGTGGTGCAGTTCAGCACCATGACTCGCAAACGGGCCTGCTTCCCCTGTTATGGCATGCAGTGGGGACGGACCGTGTATCTCTATCCCATCGAAAGCACGTTGGTCGAAGAGTACCACCGGGCCCCCACCCCCATTCAGGAGCAGGAGGCACGGATGTTCGGCGGGGTTTGGTCGTGCGAGGGGGGGCTGTGGAAGCTCACCTGGACGCTGGCGACCATCCGTGATTTCTATCTCAACAATGTGCTGATCCATGAGGTGGGCCACGTCAACGACGAGCGCAACACCTCGTCGCGCGACCGGGAACGGTACGCGAATTGGTTCGCCATCGAACATGGCTACCGCGCCTCGCGTGGACTCGGCCCCGCCGGCGGTGCTTCGACCAAGCCCACCAAACCGCGGTGAACTGGCCCGGTCTGCTAGAATCTGACAGGGCGTATGAGCGGACCGGTCGGTTCGCGTTCAGCACCCTGTCTTTCGATCCGCAGGCATCCGCACACCGCAGGGCCAGGCCATGGCGACGTTTGAATTCTCGAAGTGGGATGGCTCGACACCCTTTTCGCCGCAGTCAGCCGATGAGTTGTTCGACCAGCTCAACCGCTACCTGATGGAGTACGGAGACGACGTGCTCGATCAGCTCCAGGAGCTGGAAGATCGCAATGCCGAAGCGCTCGAGATGCTGATGAAGCAGGGCTACCTCGAGAAAGATGAAAACGGCAAGTACCGCGTGACCCCCAAGGGGATTCGCCGCGCTTCGACCAAGTCGCTCGAAGAACTCTTTCTGGCCCAGGCCCGCGACAAGCTGGGCCGGCACGAGACCGACCAACGTGGCGTGGGCCAGGTTCAGCTCGAAGAGACCAAACCGTACGAATTTGGCGACCCCGTCGCCAATCTGAACCTGCAGGAAACCCTCCGCAACGCCATCGCCCGGCAGGGAGGGGGGACCCCCATCGGTATCGAGCAGGACGACCTCGTTGTCCAAACGACCGAGCACCAGTCCAGTTGTGCCACCGTGGTCCTCATCGACATGTCGGGCTCGATGACCCGCTATGGCAAATACGGCCAGGCCAAGCGAGTCGCCATGGCTCTGCAGGCTCTCGTCCGCGGACGGTACCAGGGAGACACCCTGCAGTTCGTCGGCTTTTACTCATCGGCCAGCGTGCTTACCGAGCGGGAACTCTACAACTCGGCCCCCAAGCCGGTCTCGATCTTCGATTCCCGGGTGAACCTGCGGATCAATCTCGACAAGCCCCCCCGCTTCATTCCCCAGCACTTCACCAACATTCATGCCGGGCTGCAGTTGGCCCGCCGACTGCTGAAACGGCAACCCGCCCTCAACAAGCAAATCATCGTCATCACCGACGGCGAACCGACCGCCCATCTGGAAGGGCGCGATCTGGTGCTGATCTATCCCCCGGCCGAGAAGACCTCCCGGTTGACCCTGCAGGAGGCCCGGCGGTGCGCCCAGGAAGGGATCCGGCTGTCGAGCTTCGCCCTGATTGAAGACTACTTCTATATGGGGCTGGTGAATTTTGTCGAACAGATGGCGGCGGTCTCCGGAGGGGTCTCGGCCCATTGCCAGGCCGACGATCTGGGGAGTCTGGTGATCGACAGTTTCACCAAGGGACGCAAGACGCGGCGGGCGATCCGCTGATTGGTGACTTCCTGGCCGACCCGCCCTATTCCACTGGCAGTTCGTACGCCAGAAATTCGCTGTCGCTGCGGACGAACACCCGTTTCCCCGCGTAGGCCGGATGGGCCCACAGGGGGGCCCGCTCTTTGCGATCAATCAGGTGGGCCCGCGCCCGTTCGTCGTAGCCCTCGGGGGTCAGGCGAGCGAGGATCAGGTCGCCGTTCTCATTGAAGATCAGGGCGCGGTCGGTGTCGTTCAGCCAGGTCAGCGTGGCCTGCGGATTCGCCCCCCGTTCGACCACGCGGTGTCCGCAGTCCCACTTCTTCTGGGCTGTGCGCAGTTCGAAGCAGGTCAGTCCGAACTGCTTGTCGATGGAGTAGACGTGCCCGTCCCGCCAGATCGGCTGGGCCATCAGCCCCCGCAGGAACTTGTTTTCTTCCCAGGCCAGCTCGTGATCGCCCGGCTGTTGGCCCAGCCGGACCGCCTTGGAGCCGTGCCAGTAGCCCGAGATGAAGACCAGGTTCTCGTGGTAGATGGGGGTGGCGATCGAGACCCCATAGGTAATCTCGTACGGAATGTTCCACACAATCTGGCCATCTCGCGGCAGCATCCCGACGATGTGGGTGGGGCTCCAGCCGATCAGCAGGGGACCCGAGGGGGCCTCGACCAATACGGGAATCGCATACCCGGCCGGGTCGTCTCCCGAGCGCCAGACTTCCTTGCCGGTCTGCTTGTCGAAGGCGACCCAGCAGGCGTTGGGGGTGCCGCCGGGATGCACAATCACCAGGTCCCCCAGGATCAGTGGGGACGCGGCGAGACCCCAGGTGGGAATGCGGGCGCCGTGCGATTCCCGCAGTTCGTATTTCCAGAGGAGCTGGCCCGTTTCGAGTTCGAGGCAGGCGAAATGTCCGAGGGCACCCAGCACATACACCCGGTGCCCGTCGATGACCGGCATGGCACGGGGCCCGTTTCCGTAGTCCAGCTTGCCGTATTCGACCGCGGTTTCATAGAGCCACAGTTCGCGGCCGGTCGAGGCGTCGCAGCAGAGCAGCCGTTCTCGCTCGGTCGGCTCGGTCTGGCGATCCATTACCAGCACTCGCTCTCCGACCGCGGCCACGCCCCCGTAACCTCCCCCCAACGGCCGCTGCCAGAGGCGTTTCAGCCCCTGAGTCGGCCACGTGTCCCGCAGCGGGGGTCCGCGCCATGTTTCATCCCCCCGGTGGCCACCCCAGCGGGGCCAATCCTCGGCCCGAACGGTTCCCGCCACAGAACTCATCCAGAGTGCCAACGGCAAGAGCAGCAGGGGGGCGAATGAAGGTCGGGAGCGGAAAGTGCTGGCCATGGTCTCTGGGATCACGCGACGTTGCCAAACGGTTGAATTGGTGCCGGACTCGCCTCTTGGTTCCGCCCGACACCCCAGTCGCGGCCAGAATGGTTGGGGGGAGCCCTCGGAGACGTGGATCTCAAAAGGTCTATCACAACCGGGTAGGGGAGGGGAATGGCATGGGAGGAATGAGACCGACGGAGGGAATTGCGAGTGGCCCGGCGGCGATTCTCAAGAACGGTGAGGAATGGCGGTGCTGCTCCCCATCTGGAGTGCGGCGTCTCCGCTGTCTTCTCGTGTGGCTGAAGGCCTCATGCGTATGCTGAGGCTCACGCTCCTGAACGGTCGACGACCTCGATAGTCCAAACAGAGGATCGCAGGGATCACCCCGAGTGGCTTCCAACCGCAGGTGATTATTCCAGATCAGCCCCCCGCTGATCCGCGTGGTTCGAGCGGGTGTTCGATCGGTTTCCAACCTGTCGGTGAATCGACATGGCTGTACGATCGGTCTGATCTCCGAATCCCCAGCAGGAATTTGTTGAACACCGCGTTCTGCACGGACGCTGAGCTGCGTCGTGCCATTGGCTGTGCGGTATCACACTCGGGTGTTCGACAAGCTGAAAGCTCGTCGCCACGTCGTGGGGTAGGCTTTCAGCCTGCCCGGAGTGTGATACGACGTGGTTGACTGGCTTGGCCGCGGTTGAGCTGTGATCAGACGGGAAACCGACAAACTGGAAGTTCGTCGCCACGACGTGGGGTAGGCTTTCAGCCTGCCGATGGTTGGATCTGGGGGAAGAGTACGGGCGTCGTGCTGTCGGCGGAGTCGTGGGACACTTGGGGGTTCGACAAACTGGAAGTTCGTCGCCACGTTGTGGGGTGGGTTTTCAGCCTGCCGGGAATATGATGCGACGCGGTTGGCTGGCTTGGCCGTGGTTGAGCTGTGATCAGACGGGAACCCGACAAACTGGAAGTTCGTCGCCACGTCGTAAAAAAACCGGGGAGGTTCGTTTGGACGAACCTCCCCGGTGGAGCACTTTGGGAACAGGCAATCACCCGCGGGTGACTACTTCTTCTTCTCTTCCTCGATTTCCTTGCGGCGCTTCTCGACGATTTCGTCCTGCAGGTTTTTGGGAACCGGCTTGTACTTGTTGAATTCCATCGTGAAGCCCCCCTTCCCCTGGGTCATCGACCGCAGTTCGTTGGCGTAGTCGAACATCGACGCCAGGGGAACCTCGGCCCGCAGCACCACATTCGCCCCCAGCGTCTCGCTGGAGGTGATCATGCCGCGCTTGCTGGAGAGGTGTCCGGTGATCGAACCCTGGAACTCCGACGGAGCCTCGACTTCGAGGTTCATGATCGGCTCCAGCAGCACCAT